>JBMYUM010000362.1:0-4582 GCA_049605375.1 Phycisphaerae bacterium
GTGACATTATCCCCAAGCGTCGGGTGTCGCTTGGTTTCACGGATGATCCGTCCCCGTTCATCTTTCGGAAATGAAATCGCCCCCAGCGTCACGCCCTGATAGATCTTTACGTTGTTACCGATGTCGGCCGTTTCGCCAATGACCACGCCAGTACCATGATCAATAAAGAAACGTTCGCCGATTCGAGCACCGGGGTGGATATCGATACCCGTCTCATTGTGAATCCACTCCGCCATGATCCGCGGCATGAGGGGAACGCCAAGGCGGTAAAGACTGTGGGCCATCCGATGCGTGCTGATTGCCAGAACGCCCGGGTACGCCAGGACGACTTCATCAAACTCGACCGCAGCGGGATCGCCATCGAACGCTGCCTGTACATCAGCTGCGAGAAGCTGCCGCATGTCCGGAATGCCCTCAAGAAACTCAAGCGTCAGCTCATGCGCTTTCTTCTCACAGGCCTCCAGCGTATCGGCCTCACCGACGAGCGTCTCGCGCTGGTAGCAGAGACAGTTGTGGATCTGCTTGCATAGCGTCTCCCCGATGCGTGGAAGCAGATCGCCGACATGGAATGCGACATTGTGCTGCGTCAGATGCTGTCGACCGACAAGCCCGGGATACAGGAGTTCAAGCAGGTCTTTGGTGACCTGGACGATGTCAATACGTGACGGCAGATAGAGCTTATCGATATGTTGCGTTCGACCATCAGCTCCGTAACTGGCCACAATCTTGTCGACCAGTTCACCGAGTTTCGCACCGATGACGAAATCTTCTTTCATATCATCCTGTTCCTTCCTGACGGTCTACCTGCACAGGCCGCGCATCGTGTTATTACGCGTCGATCGGTGGCGCGAACCGTCGGACCAGTTCGTCCGCGGTCTTGATGCCGTCAATCGCCGCACTGACGATGCCCCCGGCATACCCCGCCCCTTCTCCCATCGGAAAAAGTCCACGTACACCATGTGCTTCCCTTGTCTCCTTATCGCGATCCATGCGAATCGGCGCACTGGCGCGCGTTTCAGGTGCGGTAATGATAGCATCCTCGCCCGCAAATCCAGGAAGTTTTCGGTCCAGCATCACGAGGCCACGCTGCAGCGCCCGCGACACCTCATTCGGAATCACGCCACGAACATCGGTCCAACGTCCGCCCAGTGGAAAACTCGTGGCCAGATCGCCATCTGAAGCTCGCTCTGCAAGGAAATCGGATGCTCTGTGACAGGGCACGGCGTAACTGCCGCCGGTCGCATCAAACGCCAGCTTCTCCCATCGAGCCTGGTAGTTCAGCGCCTGCAGGGCATCGTAGCCCATCGCTGCCGGGTCCATGGTGATGACCAGACCGCTGTTGGCGAACGGGCTGCCGCGGCGGGCTTTGCTGGCACCGTTCGTCGCAATCAAACCGTGGGTTTCATTCGTCGGCAGGATTTCGCCACCGGGGCACATGCAGAAGCTGAAGAGATCACCGTTCTCGCTCGCCCCCTTGGCGACCAGATGGTACTCAGCGGCGGCCAGCCGAGCATGACCGCACGCAGCGCCGTATTGCCATTGATCAACCTGAGACTGCGGATGCTCAATGCGAACACCAATCTGAAACGGTTTCGCCGAGACCGTTACGCCTCGATTCACCAGCATCGCGATCGTATCCCGGGCGGAATGCCCAAGCCCCAACAGCACTGGACCAGCCTGGTGCCACTCCCTGGCATCCGTATCCGCGTCACTGACTTCAATCGCGTCAAGTTCGCCGTCGCCGATACGAACGTCCGACAGGCGATGACCGAACGCAATGTCACCGCCAAGTGATTCAATATGCTCACGCAGGCGAGTGCAGACGGTCGGCAGGCGGTCGCTTCCGACGTGAGGGCGCGTATTGACAAGAATGTCAGGGTCGGCACCAAACCGATAGAGCACTTCGAGCACATACCGACAGAGCGGATCGTTGACACGCGTGTAGAGCTTGCCATCGCTGTAGGTGCCTGCCCCACCTTCGCCGAACAACAGGTTGGATTCCGGGTGGAACTGCCGCTCACGATAATAGTCGCGCATGATATCGCGGTGCCGGCGTCGAACGGCACGACCGCGTTCCAACACCAACGGCCGATAACCAAACATGGCCAAGCGTAGCGCGGCAAACATCCCCGCTGGACCGAAACCGACAACAATCGGTCGATGCCGCATGGGTAGCTTCCCCGGGGCCGGCTCCGACCACTGATACCGATCGCCGTCAAACAAGAGGACGTCACGCGCCCGCCTCACCACCGCTTCTTCGCTGCGTGCGGTAGGCCCTAACGACACTTCCAGCTGATACGCGAACCGAACCTCGCCACGCCGGGCATCAACGGCCCGAGAGACCACGGCATACGTCATGATATCTGACTCACCGACACCAAGCCGTTTGGCAACAAGCGACGGCAGGCGATCTTCCGGGTCATTCAGCGGCAGCATGATGTTACGAACAAGAATCGGCATGCAGCGATGCTAGCGACTCACGGCAGGTTCGGCTACCGATTACGGAGGGAGAAGCGCCGCTCGGTCCGCTTCCGTGACACTCCCACCTCGATCCACTACAGTGCCTTTCTTGACAGCGCGGTCGCCGAACGGCAAGCGACCGCCCCCCGTGGTTCCGTTCAAAGAGTTGTCTCCGATGATCGCCCATTCCCTCTCGTGTATCCGTGCATCCGCATTTGCGCTGTCGGTTCTGATACTGTCTTCGCCTGCTTGGGCAAAGATTGAATTCGAAACACCGGTCGCGATTGAAAACGTCACACTCGCGCCGGGAAGTCGAGAGGCAAAAACGGAAGGCCCGGTCACGATCCTGATCGAAGGGGGTCGAATCACAGCGATCGGTACGCAGGTGACGATTCCACCGCAGGCTCGTCGACTGGACGGCGCGGGTCTGTTCGCCTACCCCGGCCTGATCGATGCCGGCTCTCATTTCGGCCTGCCGGAACCACCACGATCCGAAGAAGACCGGCTTCGAATCGAGGATGAGCAGCCCGATGTGAGCGAGGCCGTCATGACGGCAACGCGTGCCGCCAATCGTCGTGGCATTCATCCCGAGTTCAGGCCGACCGACGTCCTTCGCGTCGCCAAGAAGGATGTCGAGCGCTACAACCAGGCAGGTTTCACCCATGCGCTCGTCGTTCCACGTTCCGGCCTGCTTCGGGGAACAAGCGAATTTCTGACACTCAGCGATCTCCCGTTGCGCAGGTTGGTGCTTGCCAGCGATCTCGCGATGCATGCCTCGTTCCGTACCGGCGAACCAGGAGGCTATCCGCGCACACTGCTGGGTGTGATGGCACACCTTCGCCAGGTTCTTCTTGATGCAGGGCACTTATCGCGCGTGCAAAAGCACGCAGCACGAAACCCCAGTTCGGCAGCACCGCCACCGGTCGATCGCGCACTCGAAGCCTTGCAGCCGGTGCTGGCCGGCAAGCAACGTGTCTTCTTCGAAGCCAATCGGGAACGGGAAATTCGACGTGTCCTCTCGTTGGCTGACGAGTTTGGTCTTCGCATTGGAATCACCGGGGGCGCGGAAGCCTACAAAGTCATCGACGACCTCAAGACGCGCGGTGTCCCGATCATTGCAGGCCTTGATCTACCGGATCGCCCCTACCCCGAAGAAGAAAAAGGGGGGAAGAAGAAAAAGAACAGTAAGAGTCATGATCCAGCCCACTACGAATCGCCTCGCATGCAGGCCGAACGGCTGCGAATCTGGGAGGAGCAGGTCGACAATCTCATTCGCCTGGATGATGCTGGCCTCAAGGTCGCAATACGTACGACTGACTCCAAGGACATGAGTGCCTTCTTCAAGAGTCTTCGCTTGCTCATCAAACGAGGGCTTCGCGAAAAATCGGCTGTACAGTGGCTCACGGCCAATCCTGCGTCTTTGTTTGGTATGGCTGAATCAGTCGGACAACTCGAACGAAATCACTTTGCCAATCTGGTTCTTTTTGATAAGTCGATCGCCGACAAGAAAGCCAAGGTTCGTCACGTATTCGTGATGGGCAAAGAGGTTGACCTTCCGGAAAAGAACAAAGACAAGTCTTCCAAATCCGATAAGAAGAATGACAAGAAGGAGTTGGACGCAGAGACATCCACAGCCCCCGAAGACAAACCGACCGATGAGAAAGAAGAAGAGTCGGAGCCGGCTGAACAGATCGCGGAAGCAGACAAGACCTCGGACGACCTTCAACTCGACTACAGGGTGGAGATCGATGCCGATCGGTTCGATCTTCCGACAACAGGTGGCAATCTTCTCATTACGAATGCCACGATCATTCCCGTCGCATCCCCCATGCGAGAGAAGAGTTCGATTCTCATACGAAACGGAAAGATCGTCGCGATCTCAGATCAGATCGATGCAGGTCCGAGTGTCATGACCATTGACGGTGAAGGCCTCTTCGTGATGCCTGGCTTTGTCGATCCACACTCCCACCTCGGACTGGATGCCGTGAACGAGTTCGGCCTGTCGATCACGTCGGAAGTTCGGATTGCCGACGTCATCAATCCGACCGAAGTTGGGTTGTACCGTGCGTTGGCCGGTGGAACGACGACTCATCACACGATGCACGGGTCCGCCAATCCAGTC
>JBMYUM010000363.1:0-4559 GCA_049605375.1 Phycisphaerae bacterium
GATCTGGGCATGGTCAGACCCGGCGATGTGGTCATCGCCCTGAGCAAAAGTGGCAGTTCGGAACTGGTGGAGCTTCTACCCAGACTCAAGGAATTAGATTGCCGCATCATTCTTTTGACCGCTAACCGACAATCCGCCGCTGCAGAAATCGCCGATTTCGTCATCGACATCGGCCAAACACCCGAAGCCTGCCCCCTGGGACTGGCTCCCAGCGCATCAACGGCAGCCATGCTAGCCGTCGGCGACGCACTCGCATTGACGGTCATGGAGCTGAAAGCGATCGAGCCCGACCAATACGCCTCCTACCATCCCGGCGGCGCCCTCGGTCGATTCCTCATGAAAACGCGCGAGCTCATGCGAACCGGCAACAACTGCCCGACCGTCACCGAGAACGACACCCTGAGCACCTGCTACCAGAAAATTCTCAACGCCCCCAAACGCGCCGGAGCGGCCGCCGTCGTCGATGAAAACAGCAAACTCATTGGCGTGGTCACACAAGGCGACTTTTTCCGCATGCTCAGCGACGATTCCTACTCACCCGACCGCCTCGTCAAAGAGGTAATGACCGCTTCCCCCAAATCTGTGCACGCAGGCTCGCGAATTGCCGATGCACTCCAAGTAATTCGTCAGCACGCCATCGACGAACTGCTGGTCGTCGACGATGATCAGAAACTGGCCGGGCTGATCGATGTTCAGGATCTCCTGGACCGCGGGTTCACCGTCTTCGAGTCGGCCTGAGTCAAGAAACCCCGAGTCAGGAAACAAAGCGTCACCACGGTATCCGGTAACCACCACGAAGAAGCGTATGAAACTCTCCATCGTTATCCCGGTTTTCAACGAATACGCGACGCTCGAGGAAATCTTCTCCCGCGTCATGAAAGTTGATATAGGCATGGACCGCCAGATCGTGCTCGTTGACGACGGCTCGAAGGACGGCACACGCGACCTCTACCCCAAGCTGAAAGAACAGTGGCCCGATGCGGACATCCACATCCAGTTGATGGAAAGGAATCGCGGCAAAGGCGCTGCCCTTCGGGAAGGCTTCAAATACGCAGACGGCGATATCATCCTGATTCAGGACGCCGACCTTGAATACAACCCCGAAGACTACACCATCCTCCTCGAACCAATCCTGAATGACATCGCCGATGTCGTCTACGGCTCCCGATTCCGAGGCGGGCTCGCACACCGGGTGGATCGATTCTGGCATATGGTGGGCAACAAGATCGTCACCCTGCTGTCCAACATGTTCACCGACCTGAACCTCACGGACATGGAGACTTGCTACAAGGTCTTCCGCAAAGAAGTCATTGATGGGCTCACGTTCCGCTGCAACGGATTCGATTTCGAACCGGAATTCACCGCCAAGATCGCACGCAAGTCCAAGAGCGGCAAACGATGGCGCGTCTATGAGGTCGGCATCAGCTATGCCGGACGAAGCCCGGACGAAGGCAAGAAAATCAGCTGGCTCGACGGCTTCCCGGCTCTCCGAGCCATCATCTGGTTCAAATTCTTCAACTGATCCGCTCGCCAAGGCTAACAGCCCGGTTGACCGACGATGGTGCTCCGCCACACCCGCGGAACGGGCAACTGTACGCACGTAATCGGTTGGCCTATCATCTGGTGGATAAGCGAGTTCAGGATCGACAAGATGCAAGCTGACAACATCGGAAATGCCCTGGTAACAGGCTGGGACAGGCAACCCGTGGCAACGCCCGAGCAGAATCAGAAACCAGCAGCGGCCGCAGAACCAGCCGACACGTTCTTGCTCGAAAGCATGCTCGGTGGCGATTCCACCGCACTTCGCAAACTCATCGACCGGTATGATCGACTCGTCCGATTCACGATCTACAAAATCGGGGCATCCCGGTGCGCCAGCGATCCGCAATGGCTGGACGCCGTCGCATCCGACGTCTGGAGCGGGTTCGTCCAAAGCCTCCAACGTAACCCCGATTCGCTACCCGAAAACACCAAAGCTTATCTGACGAGAATTGCCCGAAACCGTGCGATCAGTGCCGTTCGCGGCAAGAACTTGCCCATCAACTCACTCGACGATCACGAAGGACTCGCCGACCAGATCGAAGGCGAAAGTGCAGATCCCGCCGACGAACTCGCCGACCTGGAAATGCTGGCCGCGCTGAGAAAGTGCCTCGGAGACCTCGACGGGGATGCCCGGCAACTCGCCGATCACCTGGAATCCATTACCCAGAGACGATGGAAAGCCGCAGCAGAAGCCGTTGGATGCGCCGAATCCACACTTCGCTCCCGCTGGAAAAATGTTCTCGGACATCTGCGCGACTGCGTCTCCGCAAAAACCGGGATTTTTCTCGCGCCGGACCGCGCGGATAGCGACAACTCTTAGGGTAACCGTAAGGGATCAAAACGATGTCCGGAAACGAACAAAACCACAATCTGAACCCGGAAAACGGCGTTTCTGACACCACTGCTCAGCAGCTGGACGCCGTCGAAGCAGCACTGCTGGACCTTCAGGGTGCAGAACGCGCGGGTGTGTTCGTTCGGTCGAAGGTCCCGGCCGACATCCTGTATCGCGGCCACCGCAGCCAATTCCTTCGTATCTGGACCGCCCCGCTTGCGGCGGCCGTCGTGCTCGCTTTCGCCGTGGGCACCTATTTCTTCCAGAAGGAAGTTGAGCTCGTCAAAATCGCCAGGGCCTCAAACGCCTGGGGTGGCGCACTCTCCGCCTGCATGCAGTCCGGCGAGAACAACTCCGAGATTTGCCGCGCCAATGACGGCGACGGCGACGGCGATTTCGACTTGGCCGACTTTGGCCGCTTCCAGGTCGCCTACGGTACCGACCAGTAAATCCGCATCATCACCCCAAACCCACCGATTGCCCCGCTTCCCGGTAAACCCAGTCCGCCCAGCCCTTAACATCAATCCGGAACCGTCAAAAAGTCCGGAAAAAAGGGTTCCCCGAAAGCCAATATTCTGTTAATATTTGAAATCTCAGTTAGACGCTGAGCACTTTCTGAAATGAACGCACGGGGACTTGAATCAGAACGACGTAAAACCTGACTGAAGTTCTTATCGTGTGCTCACATAGATCACTCGCCGTCCAAACCCCCATTGGACGGTTCCCCAAGGCCCGGTCCACCCCACCGGGCCACTTTTTTGCGCAGACCACCTTTTGCGCAGTCCACTTTTTGCGTCAGCCACCTTTGTCGCGAGAACCAACCAGCGCTCCGACCGAGCGGGTGTTGCACACCCCAAAAAGTTGATGAGCACCGGCAACCGCTGCCAAAGGCCACCACCGATTTCGGTGGGTGCAAAATGGGGAATGACGGCGAACGAAACCGCGTCTGATCACATGGCCCGAACAAGATCGCAAAGATCCCGAAAAACGCGCCGGACTTATGGGCCTGAGTCGCCGTAAATACAACAGCGTAAAGATAAGTAACGAACGGACCTGAGACGTCGCCTGGAATCTTGGGAACAACTATAATTCATCGCTCGGGTAGTTTGGCCGCCTTGTCAGGCCGAAACTCAACCCGGGCAAACCCAACCCAGGTGGAGGACAACGCATCCTATGAACGATCGACGGCCCGAACTCACCGAGGGCCAAAGCCAACCACGAAGCACAGGGATCGGTAAGTGGATCCTCTCCATCACGCTGGTGGTCGCTCTACTCGCAGGCGGAACTGTCGTTGCCTCACTCTTGTCACGATTTAAGGAAGAACCGGCACGTCGGGAATCCATCGCAGTCATCCCGGTCGTCCGAACGCAAACGCTTCAACCGGAAAATGTAACCGAGCTCTATCTGGGCTACGGCTCTGTTGACCCGATTCAACAAGCTGTGGTCGCGGCCGAAGTGCCGGGTCGGGTCGTTGAACTTCCCGCCGAACTGCGGGAAGGCAAGGAAATCAGAAAAGGCGACGTGCTCCTCAAGATCGATGACCGCGAGTTTCGTCAGGCCAAGGCGCGCGCAGACGCATTTCTTCGCGCGGATCAGGCCGCACTCGACGAACTCAAAATCGAAGCCGAAAAGCTCGGTGACCTCATGGCCACCGCACAGCACGAAATCGAACTGACCGAGGCTGAATGGAATCGAATCTCAGCACTATATGAGAAGAACCTCGCCGCCAAGAAAGAATTCGACTTTGCCAACCTGGCATGGAAGCAAGCGACAAGGGTGTTGCAAGGCTACGAAATGCAGGCGTCCCGAATTCAACCGCGGTCGCAACAACTTCTGGCATCGATGGCAGCCAAAGAAGCTGACGCACAAACAGCCGAGCTGAATATGGAACGCTGCACCGTCAAGGCCCCCTTTGACGGCGTCATCATGCAACGCTTCGTCGATCCCGGTAACCGTGTCGGACCTGGCATGCAACTCTTTTCCATCGTGAACAACAACGTCGTGGAAGTGCCGGCCCAACTACCAGGGTCGGTCTATGGAAAAATCAAAGTCGGTGCCGAATGCGTGCTTCAGTCGGAATCCATGACTGATGTGCAGTGGACGGGCACCGTTTCGCGAATCGCCCCGACGGTCGATCAACAAACACGTACGTTCGCTGCATACATCGTCATCGATAACCAGGAGC
>JBMYUM010000364.1:0-4558 GCA_049605375.1 Phycisphaerae bacterium
CGTGTGACAAGCCACGCAACCAGCGTCATGAAAAAGTAGACGACCGCGATTCGTCTGCTCCGTCGGCTCCTCCAGAGTCGGTGCCGCAAGCAACATGCTGAACGAGACTAGATCGAATAGCTCATCCGTCGATAGCTCCGGATCAGGCGCGGCGTCATCATCGGTCAACGGACCATCGGGGGCCGCCGCCTGCAAGCGGGGTCGCAACTTACCCGTCCCATCCAAGCCATCCAACGAACTGTCGACAGGCAACAACGCACGCTGAACTTCCGTCAGTGGATCAGACGTAATCCCAAGGTGATTGAACAGCGGGCCACGAATGAAGCCCTCAATGGAGACCGTCTGACTCTTGCGACCGAATCGACCCACGAATCCGCGATCAAAATTGGCACGACCACTGATGCCGTCACCGTCCGCATCATCAGGGTCAACGCGACGCAGAATTTCCTCGTCGGACAATTCCGCCAGCAGCCCGACACCAAAGAACGGAATGGGATTACGCTGCGCAAAAATCGTAGCATTCGATGGAATATCAGGCCGCGCCGGAAGGTCATCGCTGTACGCAAACTTCCGAAGTACGCCGTCAGCATCGCCCGCCGACTCACTGAATAGAAACGCACCATCGTCGGTCAAACGCCCCGCGATCACAAAGTTGCGATACAAACCGGCACTTCCACCAACCGTCGGACGCTCGTGACAAGCACCGCAAAACGTCACGTTGAACGCCGGTCCCAAGCCATCCTCAAGATCAAAAACACGATTGAAAACGGACTTCCCGCGCTCAAAAGAAGCCAACTGATCATCAGTTGCGTTCGGAAGCGGATCACCCAGCTTACCCGAAATGCCCTCCGCAACCGGGCCGTCATCCATACCGTCGCCATCAGTGCCACCATCAGGCATCATATCCACACACCCTGGCATCAGAAAAACACCGAGCAAAAGACTGAAGATGAAACCTGTGCAGAGTCTTGAACGCAGCATAAATGCCCCTCTCCGACTGAAGTGAAACGCCTGACCAGAGGTTAACCGTGAACACGAGCGCGATCGGCGCCTCTCGCGAAAGCCCCGAATCACGATCGAGAATTTTCATCGACAATAGTAATGACAGAACGAATGGCTCGTCAACGCGAATCCACGCGCAGAAATAGAGAAGGGAACGGAGTGAAGACGCCAACGGAGCCGCGCGATATCACGCAGGACAACGCAAACCCCAGCCCACCGAATCTAGCCGGGGACGACGCGAGTCCCAACCTCGCCGGCCAAAGCCTCGGCGGCCCGGTCCAGCGGCCCGATAACGGCAAAAGCACCATCCCCGCCGCTCTCGACGAAGTTGATCGCCCCTTGAACCTTCGGACCCATCGAACCCGCAGGGAATTGCCCCTCGGCCATATACTGCTTCGCCTCAGACACCGTCAGCTCAGCAACCGTACGCTGCGACGGCTTGCCGAAGTCGAGCGCCACCTGCTCGACATTCGTCAGAATCATCAACACGTTGGCTTCAATATCGGAAGCCAGCAACGCACTCGCCAGATCCTTGTCAATCACCGCCGGCATGCCAACCAGACGACCATTGTCATGACGAACCACGGGAATCCCGCCACCACCGCAGACCACGAGCAATTCACCCGCTTCCACCGTGCGACGGATTAAATCACGCTCCAAAATACGCATCGGCTTCGGCGATGGCACCACACGACGATACTTACCATCGGTGATCTCCTTGACACGCCAACCCTCCTGGCCCGCAAATCGATCCGCATCCTCTTTCGTCAAGACTCGACCGATCGGCTTCGTGGGATCCGCAAAAGACGGATCATCACGATCAACCTCAATCATCGTGATCAAAGCACTCGCACGAAGATCCAAACGGCGAGACGACAGCTCATTCGTCAACGACTCGGCAATCATGAATCCCATGCCACCCTGGACATGCGCAACGGCAACCTCCATCGGAAGCGGGTAAATCTTGCCGGCCGCAGCCTCGTTGCGCAACAGGAAATTTCCAATCTGAGGACCATTCCCGTGCGTCACCGTTAACGTGTGACCCTGCTCGATGAGATCGGCCAGCGATCGCGCAGTCACCCGCGAATTCGCAAACTGCTCCTCGACATTGCCTTCTTCATGCGGCTGCGTAATCGCATTACCGCCCAACGCAACGACAATTCGCTTAGCACTCACGATCATGCCCCCCAATCAAGTACGCCAGGAACAAACCCACTAACCACCCATCACATGAACCATCAACGCCTTCTGTGCGTGGAGACGGTTCTCAGCCTGATCAAAAATCGCAGAATTCGGCAGACGTGACGTATCGTAGTCAATCTCGTCACCATAATGCGCCGGCAAACAGTGAAGGATGACAGCATCCTTGTCCGCCTTCGACATCATATCCGCATTGATCGTAAAAGGAGCAAACGCAGCCTTGCGAGCCGCCGCTTCATCCTCCTGACCCATCGAAGCCCAAACGTCCGTGTACAACACGTCCGCACCCGATACGTCATTCAAATCATGCGAGATCGTGATCGAACAACCATGCTCAGACGCAATCGACTGAGACTGCGAAGTCGCCTCGGCATCCGGTGCAAAACCCTCCGGCGTCAAGACCTTCAGATTCATACCCAAACGAGCAGCACCGAACATCATCGACTGAGCTACGTTGTTACCGTCACCAATGAAACACGCGGTCAAACCCTTCAGCTTGCCCTTACGCTCGATAATCGTCTGAAAGTCAGCCAGAATCTGACACGGATGCTCATAGTCACTCAAACCGTTGATTACCGGAACCGTCGCGTACTTCGCCAACTCCACGACAATGTCATGACCAAACACACGAGCCATGATCCCGTCAACATGACGCGAGAGAACCAACGCAATGTCTTCCGTCGTCTCACGCTTACCGAGACTGATGTCCGTTGGTGCCAGGTAAATGGCATGCCCGCCAAGCTGCGTCATGCCCGCCTCAAACGAAACGCGAGTACGCAGCGAAGGCTTCTGGAAAATCATGCCCAGTGTCTTGCGATGCAACGGTGACTCACCACAAGCAGCATGATCCTTCTTGATATCAGCCGCCGTCGCCAGCACCGTCGATAGCTCTTCCGAACTGAAATCCAGAATCGATACGAAATGACGTCCCTTGAGTGATGATGCCACGAGCAAACCCATCCTGTACAAAAAAACAACGACCGAATCCGATCGGAGAATCCCAAACAACCACGGACGATCCAAACACCGATGACACGGGCACCGATGACACGCACACCGACAATCCAGCCATCAATGATCCGGACAATGTGCAGAAAGCTATCGTCGATGACGAAAAAAGGCCAGCCCCCCGGAGCTGACCTCGAAAAACACGAATCGCAGCGACGCCTTCACCAGAAACAACCGATGATTCACCGCCGATTACCAGATCAAATGCCTATGAAAGAACCTTGAACATGCGCTCCAGAGCCCAATCCAAATCCTCACGCGTGATACAGAGCGGCGGCGCAAGACGCATCACCTGCTCATGCGTATCCTTGCACAGCAGCCCCTCTTCCATCAGCATCTTACAGTACTTCTTGGCCGGACCAGCGGACTCGTTGATCACGATACCGACCCACAAACCACGCCCGCGAACCTCCTTGACAATGTCACCCTTCAAAGAAGCCAACTTGCCAAACAGATACTCACCAAGCTCCGAAGCGTTACGCTGGTAATCACCACGCTCCAGAATCTCAATCACCTTCCGGGCAACCGCGGCCGAAAGCGGATTGCCGCCAAACGTGCTGCCGTGATCGCCTGGCGTGAAGACACTCAAAATCTCACGAGAAGACACCACCGCCGAAACCGGAACAATACCACCACCCAAGGCCTTACCCAACGTGAAGATGTCCGGCTTGACATTCTCATGGTCAACACAGAACGTCGTACCGCAACGACCAAGACCTGACTGAATCTCGTCAGCAATAAACAGAATGTTACGCTCCGTGCATAAGTCACGAACCTGACGCAGATAACCATCGGGTGGAACAACAATGCCGGCCTCACCCTGAATCGGCTCCATCAGGAATGCAACCGTGTGGTCATCAATCGCCGCCGCTAAAGCATCGATGTCACCGTATGGCACAATCTCAAAGCCCGGAGTGAACGGACCAAATCCCTCTCGACACTGGGGATCCGTACTGAAACTCACGATCGTCGTCGTACGACCATGGAAATTCTCCGTACAACAGAGAACCTTCGCCTTGTCGGCAGGCACACCCTTCTTCGTATAGCCCCACTTCCGAGCCGTCTTGATCGCAGTCTCAACTGCCTCGGCACCGGTATTCATGGGAAGGACAGCCTCCATCCCACACAACGCCGCCAATCCCTCACACATCGGACCAAGCTGGTCATTGTGAAACGCGCGAGACGTCAACGTCACACGATCCAACTGCTCCCGAGCCGCCTCAACCAACTCCGGATGACAGTGACCGAAATTAACCGCCGAATACGCCGCCAGCATGTCCATGTAACGGTTGCCGTCGACATCCTCCATCCAGATGCCCTCAGCCTTCCGAACAACCACCGGAAGAGG
>JBMYUM010000365.1:0-4543 GCA_049605375.1 Phycisphaerae bacterium
AACAAGAATTACTTATCAGGGCAGAGACGACCAACCTCTTGATTTGTAACAAGAATTACTTATCAAGGCAGAGACGACCAACCTCTTGATTCGTAACTCAACGCACACATCGGAGCAGGACCAAGCTACCGTTGCTCACGGTGTATTCGTTGGTAGAGGCCTGTCAGCATGCTTGGATCAATGATCCAAGCATGGCACCCGGCGTTAGAATGTCATGAAAGCGCCAGAGTTTCATATGGGCATTAAAGTGTTGTGGTGATACTAGAATGTCATGTGGGCGCGGAGACCGTAGACCAGTGCGACATCGCGATCGGCGTCGCCACCGGGGTTGATCAAAACCTGCAGATCCGGCGTGATGTGCAGCCACGGTGTCACTTCAATGTTGTAGAACAATTCAACACCCTGAGAATCGTTGATGTTGAGCGCGTCTGCCAAGGCCGTGTCGCTCCATTTGGTATAGAAGTAGCCGAGGCCAAACGTATCGTTGTCTCGCTCGGGCACAATCCCCTTCCCTCCGATACCCACGCTGTAGAAAGAGTGAATGGGGTTCGCATCGCCGTCTGAGATTCCGAAACGCCCGAAGAGTCCGATGCCCTGCGATTCATCTTCGGCTTCCGTATAGATGTATTGATCAAAGTTATAGAAGAAGGCCCAGGAACCTGACTCACGTTCGAACGAGCCGGCCAGCTGCAGGATTCTTCCCGCGAGCCCACTTCCTGTTCGCAGGCCGACTCTTGGATCCTGTTCGCTGGCAAGGAACAACCTATCGCTATAGACGAAACCGACGAGTTGGTGCCCCTTCTTGCCAAACAGGTCTACGTTGAATCGAGCCTCTGTGGCGATTGCGGTGCCGCCGTCAAAGGCGGTGTCAAAACCGGCGGCTTCCGGTTCGCCTTCGCTGTCAAAGACCATAAATGTCCACCGACCCCACTCGCCGGTGGCGAGAAAGCCAAGCCCGAGGGTTGAATAGGGAGTGGTTCGCGCGGAGATCGGATTCCATCGAAGCGAGGTATGAAGGAAATTGTCGCCATGAATCCAGGCAAACTCGTTCTCATCACCCTGTGACGTGTCCAGCTTACCCATGAAAATGGCGAAGGATTCGGAGAGGAACTGTGTGTAGGTAACATGTGACAGTGCTACCCTGTGCGAGCCCGGAATGGGAAAGAGCGCGTCGTCGTTTACCGGAGACCCGACTTTGTCTCCGAGGCCGTCCCCGAAGAAGCTCTCCACATGGATATCGAACAGTCCGCCCGGCCAAAGGTCCATGCGGCCGGTGTCGACCTTCAAGCGCATATCCCATGATCCGGAATAGCGGAATGCGTTATTGGTGTCTTTTCCGCCGAATGCACTTCCCTGGATAAGCTGCTCGACTTCCAGTTCGAAGGAAATCCCATCTTCAGCGGCCAACTTGTTTCGTAGTCCGTTCCAGTCTCCGGTCAAGGCCGGCCGGGTCCAGATATCGCCACTGTAGTCGAGACGGAACAACGCGGGCGCGTCGTCGATGGCCTGATCTGCGTTGGCGTCCATCGTTTCGTCAGCATCCGGAGCCACGGCGTCCGTTGACGGTTGGTTCGCATCTGTTGCGGCGTCACCGGCATCCTGGTCGGTAGACGACTCGGTACCGGGACTTGTTTCTTGCGCAACTGCGGATTGCAACGCGTGCTGGCATACGAGACATACGAATAGCGTGTAGAGAACGAGATGTTTCATAGACTTCCTCTGCTTCGTCGTTTGCTGGCTTAGGTCTCTGCAGCTTACACCGGTCCACCGATCAGGCGCTTGCCATCGTTCACCACTTTGTACAAACAGGGAACGACAAGTAACACAAGCACTGTAGCAAACGCGAGCCCGAACGCAATTGAGATTGCGATCGGTATGAGTGACTGGGCTTGTGCGCTGCGTTCCGCCAACAGTGGCAACAAGCCTGCGATGGTGGTCAGTGACGTCACGATGACAGCTCTGAATCGAGATTTGCCGGCCTCGACAACCGCCCTGTTCACATCCGTTCCATCTTTGAGGTTCCTACGAATTCGGTCCA
The DNA here is from genome assembly GCA_049605375.1 of Phycisphaerae bacterium. Lineage (GTDB taxonomy): Bacteria > Planctomycetota > Phycisphaerae > UBA1845 > UBA1845 > JADFOB01. Next base: position 2,039 of record JBMYUM010000365.1, read on the forward strand.
CAAGCACGAGCGAATCATTGACCACTATTCCTGCCAGCGCGGTCATACCGAAGATACTCATAAGCGACAGTTCGTGGCCGAGCAATGCGTGTCCAGCGACGGCTCCTACCAATGCCAGAGGTATGGCGGCCATAACGATGATCGGCTGCACATAGGATCTCAAGACTGTTCCCAACAGGGCAAACATGGTCAATCCAGCGATCAGGCTCGCATTCCACAGGCTGGACAAGGACTCGGCAATTCGTTGGTGTTGACCGTCAATGGTAAAAGTGATTTCCGGAAAACGTGCTTTCAGTTCCGGCAGGAACGATGCGCTCAGTTCGTCGGTAATCCTCCGGCCGTTCATGTGTCGCTCGTCGACATCGGCCTCCACACGAACTTGCCGGAGTCCGTTCTTTCTGACAATTTTCGCATAGCCTCGCACCGTTCTGGTGGTCGCAACTTCCTCGAACGGGATCTCCGCGCCGCCCGCACTCCGGACCCGCAGTTGTTCCAGGGTGCCAAGGTTCTGTCGGTCTTGTGCGTCGTGGCGCACGATCGCTTTGACTTCGTTGATTCCCCTTCGTACTCGTACGGCCTCTTTCTCATGAAGTCGATGGCGTAGCTGGGTTGCCAGATCCGCCACGGTCACGCCGAGCGTTCCAGCATCCGGTTTCGGTATCACCTGCACTTCTTTCTTACCCGTTCGAAGATTGGTTTCGACACCAAACACACCTTTGAAAGCGCTGAGTTTCGTGCAGAGTTCGCCGGCTGCGGCGCGTAGTTGGTCGAGATCTTCTCCAAGCAGATGCACTTCGATCGGCTTTGAGGTCGGGCCCAGCGTCATGGCGTCGATCGTGAGTGCTTCCGCTCCCGGCATTGAGCCAATAGCATCGCGCCATTGTTCCATGGCATGCCGAACATCGGTGCGTCTTGATTCGGCCGGCGACAGTTCGACGATCACTTCCCCCAGGCTGTGCCCTTTTTGCGGCACATAGTCGGACCACTCCCCCACGACCGCCTGGACATGGCGAACCAGCTCCATCGAATCGTCGTTCCTGATCGCACCAGCCGCTGCTTCCATTTGTGCTACTGCAGCACCCGTTACGGCGAGCGGCGTACCATCCGGGAACTGTACTCTTGCCCGGATGATGTTTGCGTCTCTCGATGGGAACATGACGATCGGGACGTGATTTCCCCAAATGGCTCCTGTGCAGACGAGAAAGATCGACAGCGCAGCCGCGAGTACGACACCACGATTCGCCAGGCACGCGTTCAGCGTCGGTTCGTACGTCTTGACGATGAAGTTATCGATGATTCGATCAAGTCGCTGACGGAGGCTCGATTGGTAACTGTTGTCTCGACCACTCTTGTTCCCTGACCAAGCGTCCAGGTGCGCCGGCAAGATGAGAAACGCTTCCACACATGAAGCGATCACAACAGCGATCACAACTACAGGGAGTACAAATATCATCTTACCCATCACGCCGTCGACCAACATGAGTGGAACGAATGCGATGATCGTCGTTGCTGATGAAGCAAGAACCGGCAGCGCCACTTCACCGGTTCCTTTGACAGCCGCCTTCAGCGGCGGCATTCCCTGTTGTGCGTACTTTCGCACACTGTCTGCAATGACGATGGCGTCGTCGACAATGATGCCGGTGGCCATCAGTAGTCCGAGGAGGCTGATCATATTCAATGATCCACCGGTAAGTCCGAGTGCGGCGAGCGCTCCTGCCAGTGCAACCGGTATCCCAAGAGCGACGGCCATGGCGGATTGTCGATTCACAAAGATGAGCAAGGAGAGAACGACCAGAACCATACCGATGGCTGCATTTTCTGCGAGCATATGCAGACGCGCTGTCACTTCCTGCGAGGCATCGGCCCAGGTAGCAAGATGCATGGTCGCCGGGAGTTTTGCCTTTTGCTCTGCCATGACGGCACGGGCGGCGGCGGCGACCACGTTGATGTCTTCTCCCTTGGTCTTGAATACTTTGATGACCAATCCGGGCTGGCCGTTCACGCGACTCACAACACCGTTGTGCTCGAGACGATCCTGGATGTCCGCGACCTGGTTGAGGCGAACCATGGCACCGTCTTGTCTTGTGATCAGTGGGATGTCTCCGAACTGGCGCGCCGAGTAGCGTTGCCCCACTGTTCGCACGTTGATCTCTTCGCCGGCGACTTCCATGGTACCGGCCGGCAAGTCGAAGGAAGCGCGATGAATCGCGTCAACGATATGGCTTGCTTTGAGGCCAAATTTATCCAGCGCCTGTTGTGACAATTCGATCGAGACTTCGAGGTTGTTCAGACCAGCGATGCTGACTTGAGAGATCGCCGTGTGTTGCAGCAGTTTGCGGCGAAGCTTCATGGCGGCATTTCGAATACTCCGTTCGGATGCTTCACCATAAATGCCGATATTCAGAACCAGGTCTCGGACGACGAATTCGGTGACTACTGGCGGTTCGGTATCTTCCGGCAGGTTTCGAATGGCGTTTATTCGTTGTTCGATCTGCCGCATAACCT
>JBMYUM010000366.1:0-4532 GCA_049605375.1 Phycisphaerae bacterium
CCGAGAGTAGCCCAGGGCGCGAGCCCTGGGAAAAGGGCTTCCTAAACAAAAAAGCCCGCCGAATGGCGGGCGACACACATACATCAGAAAGACGTATGCCGCCTACTCAATCAACAACAACGTCATACCACCAAGATAAACCAACCCGATCAGAATCGAATCGAACCCCATACCCCAGCGACCCAGCAACACCCGCTTACTCTTGTACGTTAATCCGCTGACCGCGATCGAGGTCAACAAAATCGCCAACATCCCAGTGATCATACTTTCCGTCGCGTCAAAACTTTCCGCACGCAACAACAATGCATCACCACGGATCAACGAAACGCCCTTGATCATCGGAATGACGAAAATGTTGAACATGTTAGAGCCGAAGATATTGCCCAGCGCCAGATTCAAGTTTCCAATCCGAACCGCCGCAACGCTCGTTGTGATCTCGGGTAGGGATGTTGCAAGTGCCAGGAAGCCGGCACCGACAAACGTCGCACCCAAAGGCCGGCCCAACCATCCAATCTCATGGGTCGATAGAACATCCCCGATCTGCGCCAGCCACCAGGCCGCCACCACGATGACGACCGCCGTCGAGGCGAGCTTGATGTAATTCCAGCTTCCGAATGGCTCAACATCATCCTCATGCTCATCCGAACTTACCCGGCGTTCATACCGATACGTCAAACGCATACACCCGACATACACGACAAAGATCGTGATCGCCCAGATCAACTCGCACGCCTGCGCAACATCCGGTCGCGATTCGAATTTCGTCACAAGCATCACGCCGAACAACGCAAGACCCATGAGCAACAGACCAAACGAACTCGTCAAATTGTGCGCACTGCTTACCGCACGGAGCACCGAGCCGCCGCGGACGAGAAAGTTCAAAAGGAAAATCAAGGTGATGTTGAACGAGCAACTACCGAACAAAGCTGCAATCGCCATGTCCGTGTTGCCGATCCACGCGGCCGTCGAACCGCTCACCACCTCCGGAAGACTTGTCACCGTCGCCACAAGGATCAAACCAACCCAGCCGCTGCCAAGGTTGAGCTTCTCCGACAGCTCGTCCGCCAACCGCGCGAACATCGAACCAGCCTTGACGACCAACGCTCCGGCGACCAACAGCTCGATGAAAATTGTCAAAGTGGTCGGCGAACCGCCGAACATGTAAGTGCTGATCACGACATCGGCTCTTGCACAACGCGTCCATGGAGGGCGGCCGATAACCCGTCCCGCACTCCCTTGACTATCCCAATTTCGTGGTGAAGTTGGGCACGATCCCACCCGGAGCGCAGGCGTGTTTCAACCATGACCCATGGGGTTCATGATGATAGGGCCCCGGGTCACTTCAGCAATTTGAATTCCAGCCCGAGTTTTTACAGATTGGACGTCCGATAATGCCGCACGCTGTTGCGTTGATTGGGATTTCGGACGTTTTGAGCACCCTCATGCATCAGCCCAACGTGACTTTCACGGAACGCTAATGTTTTCGGACTGGAATACCTGCGACGATTTCCTAGTATGGAAGACATTCAAAGGGCCTCGTCGTCTTACAGGACGTTAGATTAGGAAATTTGAGCTGATTCTGCGGCGCGTCGCGTAGCGACCAACGCGCGCGCAGTGGAATCAGATGGACTTCCGGCCCGGACCTGTCCACCTCTGCATTAGCTCATTTTCAGGTCCGGAATTGCCCCCGGTGACTGCCCTCCGTCCAGGGTAGAACCGGGGGCGTCCTTTTGCGCCAAACCCAAAACGACCATCCCAAGAAACGCTAACCCGATAACAAATCGAAGATTGCCGCAATGCTGATATTTGCGGCCGGCAACGCCAGGTTTCTTTGATCGGACACCTTTATGGGTCTACGATGAAAAGGGCGCTCGGTGGAATTGCAATACGGAACGACCGGTAAGGGGCGGGCGTTCGTTTGCTGACCATCAAGTCAAACAAGACCGGCGCGCCACATTTCAATCAGAGTCGGTTAAGATAGAGAAGAAAGACGTAGGCGCACGAGCGAAAGAAGAACGACTGAGATTCATGCGCTGGCCGGAATGATGCGGCACAGCCATGCAGCAGGACTTCAACAAGGCGGAGATACTCCGCATCGGGGTGAACGGAAGTCCGAACACATTCGCAGAACCAAGAGTTAGGCCTGCCGCGCTCGGCCAATGCTGAAAGCCGACAATCAGAGAGCACGACAGGAACTGGGGGAATCAGATGGATCGTCTCACAACAAAGATCAATCGATATGGCGCAACATGGTTTGGCGCGTCATGGTTTGGCGCGTCATGGTATGGCGCGACACGGTATGGCGCAACATGGTGCCTGATCCTGGCACTGCCGGCCCTGACCGCCGCCGCTGAGCGCATCGGTGTACGAAACGAAAGCAAACGCGAAACCCGGTCCGTCGCTGTCGGGCCAAGGGAAGCGTTCGCGAACATGAAAATTGACAAAGTCATGAACGTCGTCGTTTCGCCACGCGGAGGCCTGGTCGATTCGTGGGAAGAGTTCAATTCACTCGGTGACCGCGAAAGCTTCGAATCGAACACCTTGATCGACGCCATCACGCCTGTCGGTGAACCCGGCGCGGTTGCCGGTGGTGGCTGCACCGGAAACGAAGAAGTCTCGCTGACCGATGCGAACTTCGAAGGCGGCGAATACTTGCTCCAACAAGGTTTTGCGGAAGGGGAGTTCTTCGCCGCGACCTACGATATACCGATTAACCACTTTCCGTTGACGTTCCGCCAGTTGGATTTCATCATCGCGCAGTCGTCCATTGAAGCGACAGAAACGCACTACACCGTCTTCATCTGGTACGGAGATCCGGGCGGCGCAGCAAACAGCGTCGAGATTGCAAGATTCAATTCAATGGAAGACCTCGCCCCGGTCCAAATGGACCCCGGTGTGGCCGGTACCAACGTGCGCGTACTCGTTGATGCAGGGGATTCAGATCAGATCATCATTGAAAATCCACTGAATCTCGACCGCATCAGCATCGGTGTGCGAATCGACCAGCACAACAACCCCTGGCCGGAACCTTGCTTGCCGGAGAACATTCATCTGCAAACAAACGCCTTTCCCGTTGTCGATACCAGTGGTGTATTGAGTGTGACAAACAACTGGCTCTTTGGCGTTGATTGCATCGTCCAGATTTGTCCGTTGGGTTGGAGTCGATTCTCCGATCTCGGAATATGCCGCCCATCCGGCGATTGGGTGATGAAAATGGGTTATGAATGCGCCGTTGAACTGACGTTCGGCGCTTGCTGCCAACCGGATGGCGAATGCCTCGACAATATCGTCAACACCGTCTGTGCACAGTTCGGTGCGGATGCCACCTTCTACGAAGGGCAATCCTGTAACCAGGTGATCTGCCCGGAACCCGTGGGTGCTTGTTGTGCCTTTGATACTTGCCTGACTAGCCAGACCGCCACGGAGTGCCAGAACTTTGGTGGCGTCTATCTTGGCCCGGGAAGCAACTGCGACGACAGCCCCTGCTCGCCTGGTGCATGCTGCAAACCGGATGGGACGTGCGAAGAAGTCACCGAATCCGATTGCCTGCTGGACGGCGGCGTCTTCCAGGGCGTGGGTGAAGTCTGCGCAAACGTTGACTGTCCGCAACCAAAAGGAGCATGCTGCTTCGGCGATGTTTGTGTGGATGGCCAGCTGCAGGCGAACTGCGAAGTGTCGGGTACCTGGCAGGGCGCATTTTCAACATGCCAGACAGTCACATGTGTCGATTGTTCCAGTGCCACAATTGTGGCATCCTCGCCCGTTGATGGCGCCGTCGATGCCCGGCAGCCGTACGAGCCTGGAATGCCGCAAGAACGATACGGATTCGGTGCCGATGGTAACCCGATTGTGATTCAGCCTAGCGACTTCGTGGATCCGGCATGCTTCAGCATCTGTGAAACCCTGGAAGATCCTATCTTGGGGCCCAACGAGATCGTCAGTGTTAGTGGGATTTTTTCGGGAGTCCCTGATGTTGCTATTACGTTGAGTCATCCCATCACCCCGGGCGGCGTGACGACGATCACCTACGAAGGAGATGGTAGTTACATTGAGTTGATCGCGCACCCGGCCAACGTTGAGGCATCGGGCTTCGCCGGCGGCAACACCGTGGCTGCGCTGATTGATTACCTCGAAGGCGACGCCGTTGCCCCCTACGGACTGATCAGCACGGACATCGATCGCAATGGTGCCGCAGAACCGGAAGACCTGCTGCGCCTGATCGATCTTCTCAACGGCGCAGAAGATTTTCAGGCATGGCATAACACCACGCTGCCCGAAAACACAAACTGCCCCGAATGAGAAACTGCCACGAGTTAGAATCTGCCACGAGTTAGAATCTGCCACGAATAAGATCGAGCCGGGTGCCATGCTTACTGTCCACCGAAGGTGGACGTAAGCATGAGAATCCAAACCTATGGCATTAGCATTCCACTCCCGGGCTCATCGGAACGGGTGCCATGCCCAAGCCCGAATCGTGAAACGATGAGGCGCGGGCATGTATCTCGAATTAACAAATCGTCCTCCCGCGCATG
>JBMYUM010000367.1:0-4515 GCA_049605375.1 Phycisphaerae bacterium
GACCGACATGCCTGGTGCATCACCGCTTTCATAGGAGACGACGAACGAATCGCCGGCAGCGAGCGTGCCCGACAGGACCAGGGCATCAAAGCCCATGGTCGCTCCACCATTGTTCACGTTACCAATCGAGTAGCTGCTCAGATCAATGTCATCGCAACTGGTGTTGGTCAGTTCGACCCACTTCGGCAGACCACTCGGAAGCGTGGCATCCACGATTTCCGAAATGATCAGACCGCCTGAACCAGCCTGAGCAGCGTTTACGCTGATCGAAGCTACCATGGCCACGGCAAGCATGCCCCAGCCTACATTCGCTCTCTCTCGCATCTCCCTGTTCCTCCTCAATGATTGATTCCGAACGATTGACGTTGCCCGTCCAGCATTTGGGTAACGTCGCACCCAGTCCCTTTGTTCTTTTCTCTCTCACTGTATGTGAACGAAAGGTATGTTCGGAGGTGCCACCTGAAGAAGCCGCCGATATGACAGCCAACAACTATCTTCTGTGGACGTGCGCTCTCTCCTCTCCGAAACAAGATTTCGCCACGATAGGGAAAAGTAGGCTTTTCAGTGCTGGCGTGCTAGGGCTTCCAGGTGTATTCCGTGTGAAGATTGCGCAATGAAATCTGAACGAAAATCGGGGCAATCTGTGATGACAGCCGGAGGGATTTTATTATAGGACGTAGTGGTCCAGGAGGGGCTTTGGGGGGTGTGGGTGGATAGGGTTGTGTTGGTGGAAGAGGCGGCCAGGGTTGACCGCGCATCGCCATCGGTGGGCGTTGACATGAAACGTGAGCTGGACAATTCAATGCCGGCATTCCCCGCTTTCTGGCGATGTGCTCTGCCACGCCAGGTGTTTGTCTGCTGCGCGTGCCGACTATGTCGATCATGAGGTTGAGGGGGAATGCGTCGAGTTTCCGCGCCGCGTTACGCTTCGCTGTTGTTGCCTTTTCGCGCCAGAGGCGAGCCGCATTGTAAGCGTATGCATCGTGCCATCGACTTCGTCTTGCTGGGATGTCATCTGGTTGGCATCCCACGCGGATTGTTCTTGCCGGCCGGATTCAGCGATATGATCAGGGGATTAATGATCGGCTTACAGCCGTTTCACGGCCGTGACATCCTCCTGGTGTTGCGTACGTTTGTCGTTGGGCCCGTGGGAGTTGGATTCATGGTGGGTATACGCGAGTTCGTCCAGTCTTTTGATCGCCGGTGTCGTCGCGTGATGGCGATTCTACTGTTGGCGAGTACCGGCATGGCTGGTTGCCAATCGACGGAAGCAGATCATCGTCTGCGGTGGGACGGTGATCGTGATTCTTACATCTTTGACGTTGGTGAGGTTCAGACCGTTCGAGGTCTTGGTGCCGGCCAGGGTGTCGAAGTACGGGACGGCTTTGTCTATTTGTATGGTGATGCAGACACGGGGGTGATTCGTGAGTTCCGAAGCCGTGCGCATGCGGATTATCGTCAGCGACTGACGCCAACCGGTCGCTCGATCAGGCTTACCCGTGGTGGTCGCGACGTGATTGGGCATCCCACGGGGCTGACCTTCCACCCTGCGTTCGGGACCGTTCTCGGTAACACCGTGAACGGCGTGGGAACGATCTATTTCCTCGATTGGGAGCAAGCGCTGGCGGACGGTCATCTCGATCGGTCCATTCTGCACGTGGTGAAAGATGATGCAGCCGTCAACGGAACCCGCCCGGAATTCGTTGAGTTTGACGGGCGCTGGTATGTGGCGACGTCTGACTATGGCGCGAGCGGCAATGAGATTCGTCTGTATGATCCGACCGTGTTGCGTCGTGTGAATCGCACCAGCGAAGAGGGTGTGCTGCAACATTCCTGGTCATGCACGCCATGGGTGCAAAACCTCTACTGGCATGGTTCGGATAAGCACCTGATGCTCGTTCAGAATCAAATCGAAGGGTTGCGTTGGCGCTTGACCGTTCTGGCCATGACGCCTGATGGTCCGGAGGAAATGCAGGTCGTCGATCTCGACGACTATGACGATGAGCTTGAGGGCTTTCACTTGCTGTCGCGCGATGATGCTTTGTTCTATACAAGTTCGCGCGAAGGCAACGTCGTTGCTGCAAGCGTTGCGAGGTGATGGGGGAGATGGACGTGGCCGGGCGCTCATGCTGATAGACATGAAGGCCCGGCACGATTGTTCGAAGTTGATTGCCTCTACGTCGTCTCTTTCGGAGACGAGTTAGTGAGAGACGGCAATAACGGGAACGTCAATGTGTGTGGGTTGGCCACGACGGATGACGGTCAGACTCAGAGCGTTTCCGACGCCCGCGCGTTCTTTGGCCGCTGCGAGGACTTCGTCGTTGGCCGGTAGTCCATCAATTTCGGTAATGACGTCATACTTCTGAAGGCCTGCCTTTTGGGCGGGGCCACCCTTGGTGAGGCCGGTCACGACCATGCCGAACTTGTCACGCAGCCCCAGTTGGGCGCGAAGGGCTTTCCCGGGATGGCCGTTGTAGATGCCAATGATCTTCCTGCCCTCTGAGATCTTGAAATTGGGCGGCAGCAGGACGCTATCGATCACGTGAATGGTCCCGTTCGCGGTTCGCAGGTCGTTGATGACCACGTTGGCGTCGTTGATCTGGAGTCGTCCGCCTTCAAGGCCTGCGGTGACCGACTTGCCCTGCAGGGTTTTCGCGGTGCGTGCCGCGACGGCATCAGCGGCGGTCACGTTTCCCGAGATGACATGATAGGTCAGCACGCTCTGGAGTTGCTTCTTGTTTTCCGGTCGCAGGAGGGCTTGCAGGGTGGCTTCCGGGACGGTTGCGAATGCTTCGTCTGTGGGCGCGAACACGGTGAATGGTCCTTTGCCATTCAGGGTTTCCCGCAGGTCGGCTGCGTCCAGGGCGGCGAGCAACGTGGTGAAGCTGCCGTTCGCACTTGCGACGTCGACGATCGACTGGTTGCTGCCTGCGGTGTTGGTGCCGGCCCATGCCAGCGGTGCGGTGGCGACGAGTGCTCCGATTGCCACGGTCATTGTTGCTTTGGTCTTCATGTTAAACATCTCATTTGTCTCCTTTTTGGGGCTTTGTCCGGGTGATTCAGACGTTGCTTGGGTGCTCGAACGTTTCCGCCGTACGAGCATTCTGGGTTTTCGATCATTTCAATTTGCTTGTGCAGCCACGTCGGCTGCGGCGTAACTGGAAGCGATATACGACGGGCATTTGCGATTGGATGCGTGCTTACAAAATCATGCAGATGTTGCATCCGTTTGGTGGGCTGACACGAAAATCGTCATGTGATGATAGCTGTATCGGGGAACAACCGAGTTGAAGGTGAAACTGCGACACTGGATGATGCCCGGGTTGACGGTAGACTGTTGTCTTCGGATCGTTCGTCCGGGCGCGTTTTTCCCGGACCGGGTGACTTGTTGAGCAGGGAGAGTGCTGGTTTGGGCGACGCGTTACTGCATCGAGTAGCAGCTGGTGAGGCTGACGCGGTCAAAGCCTGCCTGGATCGATATGGTCCATTGGTATGGTCGATCGCGCTCCGCATGCTGCGGAACAAGGCGGACGCAGAAGATGCCGTGCAGGAGATTTTTCTCGAGCTCTGGCAGAAGGCTTCTCGGTTTGACCCTGCATTTGCATCGGAGCAGACCTTTATTGCCATGGTGGCGCGTCGGCGTTTGATTGACCGCAAACGTAAGATGCAGCGCCGGCATGGGCATATGCAGGAATTCGCGGCGTCTTTACCGGAGTCCATGGAGTCACCGGTTGCTGATCAGGCCGAGATTTCGGATGAAGCGGACAGGGTTCGCCGTGTCCTGGATCAGTTGCGAGACGAAGAGAAGCAGGCTATTCGCTTGTCTGTTTGTGAGGGGTTGTCCCATAGTGCCATCGCTGAACAGTTGAAACTTCCATTGGGGACAGTCAAGTCCCACGTTCGCCGCGGGTTAACCCGCGTACGAGAGTTGCTCGGTGCCGGTGGCACGAGCCAGGGAAGGGAGGTGACTTCATGACACGCGATAATCACGCCGTCCATGAACGAGCTGTCGAACTTTTGTGCAGCTATGCCACGGAGGGATTGAGCGACGTCGAGTTGAAGGAACTTGATTCTCTCCTCGCTGATAGTGAGTCCGGGATCGACGCGGATGATAAGGCGGCGTTCGAGCTGGCGGCCGCGGAAATCGATGTGTCGCTTGCTGGTGTCGATGAGTCGGTACCTGCGGGCTTGCTCGGCACCTTGGAGAAAGATGCTGCGGCGTTCTTCGCAGCCGGCGATGCAGGTGATCAACCGGCGGCGGTACCGTTTCCGTCGCCGCGTGACGCAGGCCGCGACTTGTCGCCTTCGGAATCGTCGCACCGTCGTGGGACGATGCTTCCCTGGCTGGCAGCGGCTGCCGCGTTGTTCCTTGCATTCGCGGGTTGGTGGCAGGTGCTCGTCCCTGAACAATCATCGCCTCAAGTTACGCTTGCGCTGGCGTACCAGTCGTTCGCGGAAGCTACACCGGACGTGGTGAAGCTCGATTGGGGTTCGAATGAGAAGGACTTCTCGGCG
>JBMYUM010000368.1:0-4502 GCA_049605375.1 Phycisphaerae bacterium
GCCATTCACTACACGATCGGTATGACCTATCGTGAACTCGGGCTGGTGGCTTCGGCGGAAGATCATCTTCGAAGAGCGCTTGTTCTACGTGAGGAGAGCTATGGCTCTCTTCATCGAGAGACGGTCCATGCCATGACGGCTCTGGCCGCCCTGTTGATCGAGCGCGGCGAGGAAGAAGAAGCGGAAGCGCTGCTGCTGCATGTGGAGGAGAGTATTTCGGAACTCGGCCTGCAAGGAGACGCGGTTCTCGTCGGATTGCACGACACATTATCCACTCTGGCTTCCGAGCGGCTTTCCTGGGAGGACGCCGACGACCACGCATCGACGGCGTTGCAACATGCCGAGGTCATGCTTGGTGAAGATCATCCACGTACGCTCGACCTGCTGAACAATCTTGCTGCGATCCGGGCCCGCCAAGGCAAGTACGATGACGCGGGCGTGCTGTATGAAGACGTCCTGGATCGGGCAGACAAGCGGTTTGGTGAGAAGAGCCCGCGTTCGCTGGCTTACGCCAACAATCACGCAACACTTCTCACCAGGCAACGAAAACTCGAGGAAGCCGGCGAGGCTTACCGTTCGATTTACGAATCCAGTCGTGAGGTGTCGGGTCATGCCCATCCACGAACACTCGCAGCATTGAGCAATCTACTCAATATCATGGTGAACGTGGGTCAATTTGCGGAGGCGAAACCGCTGGCGATTGATTTGTTGTCAATGCGCCGGGAGTCGCTTGGCAACGACGAACCCAAGACATTACAGGCGATGGTCACGCTTTCATCGATCCACCGCGGGCTGGGTGAAATCGAAGCTGCCGAGGCGTTGCTGCTGGAAGCGGTCGATCGAAGCATGGAGCATCTTGGACAAGATGATCCACGCACCTGGCGTTACCAACAGGATCTCGCGCGGTTCTATACACGTATTCAGAATTGGTCGGCTGCGCAACCGATCCTGCAGGCCCTGCTCAGGGTTCAAACCCGGTCGCTTGGTGCGTCGCATGCCGACACGACGCGTACGGCATCCATTCTCGCACTGACACATGTTCGCACGTCTTCCTTTGCAGAAGCCCTTTCCATCCTTGAACCTCTGGTCAACACCTTAACGGAGGTCAACGGTGCGGGCGCTCGCGGTACGCTGGTACAGCGTGCCAATCTGGCGAAGGCTTTGATGGGACTGGACCGTTACGATGATGCGTTGGTTGAGCTCGATGCCGTCATCGCTCTGGGCGAGGAAACTCTGTCAGGCAACTGGCTGCTTCCGCTGTTCCAATCCTATCGCGGCGAATGCCTCCATGGCTTGGATCGATCAACTGATGCTGAGGCGGCGCTTCTTGAAGCCTATCAGACCATGGCGGAAATTCGTGGCGAAGCTGACAGCCGCACCCGACAGGTCGCCGCTTCCATTGTGAAGTTATATGACACAGAGGGTGATGAAGATTCGGCGGCTGCGTGGCGTCCCAAGTCCATGCCGTAGTCGTGCCCGCCTTTTGCCAACGTGTTGGTGGCCCTCTTGCCTGAGTGTTGGTGGCCCTCTTGCCTGAGTGTTGGTGGCCCTCTTGCCTGAGTGTTGGTGGCATTGTGTCATTGGTCAGCACCACCTGCACGACGACTTCTTAAACTCCCGCCGCTTTTCATTGTGGCGTGGATAACATCGCCGATGCACGATCGTCTACGTGGTTGATGCATGCGGGTACGCGGTATGACGTCATTCCGCCTCGTATGATTTCTTCGATTCTCATCCACGGGACTGCCATGATTTCGTTACGTTGCATTGACCTTGCGTCTCCCCTGCGGGCTTCATTTTTCTGGCGAGTCGCGCCAACTCTCTTGTGTATCGTACTGAACCTCGGCATCGCCCGGCTGTCGGCTTCTGAATCGTACACGTTCGGCACGCAGGTCAGGATAGCTTACTCTGAGGATGGTCAGAACTTCCGATCGACCGGTTCATCCCTTGCTGCTCACGCCTCTTCGCCGAGTATCGCCATGCTTCCGAATGGCACACTGATCGCGATCGTCAATGCGTCTGTGACCGATGAGAATGAGCAGGACATTGGCCTCCAGACACTGGCAACAACACGCTCGGCCGATGGTGGGCAAACCTGGTCGGACTTTCAACCTATTCGGATGAACGAGGCGCAAAGCGAGCGTTCGAAACCGCGCCGGCGACGCTCGCGATCATCCGGGTTTGAACCGCTATCAGGAATGAACGCCGCACTTGTGCGTTTACCCGACGGTACGATCCAGATGTTCTTCGATGATCCCGTGAATCAGCGTGCACGGCGATCTTCCAAGCGGGGTCGCGTATCGCTGGTTCGAAGTGCGCGGTCACGTGACGGACTCACGTTTACCATGGTGGATGATGTCCGTCTTCCGGCCCGGCATGATCGTGGCCTCGCCGGCGTTCATCCGGTCGCGGCATGGATTGCAAACGAACTTCACCTGTACATTCATGAGCCCAATCTTCGCCGGGGTCGACGCCTTCAGCATCTGATTTCGCAACAGGGGCGACGGTTCGAACGCGACAAGGCGCGGCTCCCTCAGGACGTTCTATTCGTCGGTAGCATCATTGCATTGCCCGGACAACAGCGTGACGGCGTTCGTGCGTACGTCAGCGGTGAACGCGGCATTCGAACCCTCGTTTCTCGCGACGGTTCCCGATGGACGCCGGAGCCTGCCATCACGATTGAAGATGCATGGGATCCAAGTGTGATCCGTTTGCCCGATGGTGATTTCCTGATGCTTTACTGTACTCCGCTGCGAAGTCATGAGAGCGACGGCGGACTCGCTGCGCGTGATGGGCTGACGTGGTCTGCCATGGAGGCAGACGGTGAGCCGGTCTTTGTCAGTGCAGACGCTCCTCTTGCCGAAGTCCGCTGGCATCGTCAGCATGGACGTGACGGGGCCTCCGATCTGACGGACGGTGGACAACTTTCATCTGCTGATGACGGTGGCGTTGTCGCTGTCGCCGAACCAGGCACAGATGCCGATGGCGCTTACGATGCCGCTATGCAGGCGGATACATCTTCAACCGAATCTGAAGGCTCAACCGAGTCTGAAAGCCAATCTAACGACGTGGCATCGAACACACATGTAGCGGCGTTGATGCCAGTGGTTGATCAGGATGGTTTTGTTGAACTCCCGGATTTTGATTCCAAGCTCGATTACTTTGAGTGGTTTGCATCGGACATGCTGGGCAATCCGCCGGACAACGCCTATCACGCCTACGATAAGATATTTGGAAAGCCATGGGACGAACCGGGTGCCAAGCCGGCGTTCCCAACCATCCGCGGCTTGTACAACGATGGTGTGGACGGTCCACCTGGACCTTGGGATCCTGCTGATCATCCGGAGTGGGTCGCCTCGATAGAGGCTACAGCCGATCTGTTTGAGCAGTTCCGCGATGCAACTCACTTCAGCAATTACGCCATGCCGATGGATGATGCCTATCGAGCAAACATCGCTCAACCCGACGGTACGATGATGCTGATTGGCATACAGCTTCCTTCGCTGTGGCAGCATCGGGCAACCGTGAAGGGGTTGCTTTCGGCGGCATGGCGGAAGTCCGACGGACGGGTTCCTCCCGAACGCATGCGCGATGCGGTGGCAACGACGCTCCGGAGTGCCAATCACATGAGCCAGGGAGCCACGTTGATTGAGCAGCTTGTCGGGCTCGCGGAGCGCGGACTTGCCTACCAAACCGCTCGTTGGGCCTTGAAACATGGTGTTTTCGAGGGCGAGCAGATTGCCGACATGCTGGGTTCGATGCGGCGTTCCGACGCCGGTCCACGCGATCCTCGAGCGGCGGTTCGTGGCGAACACGCCATGACCATGGACCTTGTGCAGGGGGCCTTCTGGCCTGCATCGCCCAGTGGCGAACCGAGTTTGCGGGAAGATCGAATTCCGCAATGGTCTTCTGCGGAGGAGAACGAGCGGATGTTGAATGATCTTCGGCAGCTGAATCGTGACGATCTGCATGCGGCCGTTTCATCCATCGACAGCTACTATCGCGAGTTAAGTGAGATGATGGCCGTGGGTTATCCCGAGGTTCGATCGAACGACATCGCGGAGATGGCCGATGAATACGTCTCCAAGAATGCCATCGCGCGGCACTTTCTTCCGTCTCTTTCCCGGGTTCATTTTCTGCGTACGCGATACGAGGCGGAGCGTCGTGCCACGTTGGCCGCGTATGCCGCCTATGATTATCGCGAGAATTTCGGCCGGTGGCCTTCATCCATGCGGGAATTGCGTCGTGTCTACGGTGATGAAATCACGACCGATCCGTTTACGGGCCACGATTTCGGTTACTCGCTGACTGGTGATGAGCCCAGGATCTACTCAGCGGGTGACAACGGTGTGGACGAAGATGGTCGCAACGCGAGGCAGTCTGAAGATTTGGCAGACGGCTCTGATGACCACTTGTTCTGGCCGCCGTCCGAGCGGTAGCGGCGATGGTATTTTTGCCCGCCGTGATGGGCTATTCGCGCGTCATCCATGATGCGATGCGCG
>JBMYUM010000369.1:0-4484 GCA_049605375.1 Phycisphaerae bacterium
TTTCGTCAGACTCTTGCCAGCACCAGGTGACGACGTTTGCGTGCATTGCCCGTTATGTCGCACCGCGGCTTCCGGGGTCGCTATGGGCGGGGGCCTCCTATACAATTTGCTTCAATGTTGCTCGATTGCTGATGTGAGTATGCTCGAATGTGAGCCATGACCTTGGATGCCCGAGATTTTCTTATGAGTCATTTGAAATACTTATTGCCGTTTACCGTATTTGTCACTTCGCTTCCTGTCTCAGCCTGCACCAACTTCCTGGTGACTGCGGGGGCATCGACGGATGGTTCTACGATTGTCACCTACGCTGCTGATGCTCATGTGCTTTACGGTGAGCTCTATCACACGCCGGGGCGAACGCATCTGCCTGGCGACATGCTTGATGTGTACGAGTGGGATACAGGTAAGTACCTCGGTGAGATCAAGCAGGTTCCGCAGACGTACACGGTTGTTGGCAACATGAATGAGCATCAGGTTGCCGTGGGCGAGACAACGTTTGGTGGGCGGAACGAGCTTCGTGATCCGAAGGGGATCATGGACTATGGCAGTCTCATTTACATCGGTTTGCAGCGCGCCCGTACTGCGCGCGAGATGATCAAGGTGATGACCGAGTTGGTGGCCGAGTACGGCTATTACAGTTCGGGCGAAAGTATGTCGATTGCCGACCCCAATGAGGTCTGGCTCATGGAGATCATTGGCAAGGGTCCTGAGAACAAAGGTGCCGTCTGGGTGGCGCGTAAGATTCCGGATGGCTACATTTCGGGGCATGCCAACAGCCCGCGGATTCGTCAGTTCCCGCTGAACGATTCCGACACGCTCTATTCGCCCGACGTTATCTCCTTTGCGCGAGAGCAGGGTTACTTTGACGGGCCCGATGAGTCTTTCAGCTTTGCGGATGTCTATAGCCCGGTCGATTTCGGTTCGGTGCGTTTCTGTGATTCTCGTGTCTGGTGCATGTACAAGCGCGCAGCACCTTCACAGGACTTTCCGGTGGACTGGGTGAAGGGTGAAGATGGTGCGGAGCCGCTGCCGTTATGGATCAAGCCGGATCGCAAGCTCTCGGTTCGCGATGTCATGGAGTTGATGCGGGATCACTTTGAAGGCACGGACCTGGATATGACGGCGGACATCGGTGCCGGCCCGTACCAGTTGCCGTATCGCTGGCGTCCGTTGACGTGGAAGGTCGGCGAGCAGAAGTACCTGAATGAACGTGCGACATCGACGCAGCAGACGGGCTTTTCGTTCGTATCGCAATCTCGTGCATGGCTTCCGAATGAGATCGGCGGTGTGCTGTGGTTCGGTGTAGACGATACCTACAGTACCGTCTACGTGCCCATGTACTGTGCGATCAGCGATGTCCCGAATAGCTTTGCGGTCGGCACCGGTGACTTCAGCAAGTTCTCGTGGGACTCTGCCTTCTGGACTTTCAATTTCGTTTCGAACTACACCTACCTTCGCTATCGGGACATGATCAAGGATGTACAGCGACTTCAGCGGCAGTTGGAGGGTCGATTTTTTGCTGATCAGGCTGGGGTCGAAGCGGCTGCGCTCGCGTTGTATGACAAGTCGCCATCGATGGCGATCGACTATCTGACCGATTATTCGATGAAGCAGGGTGATAACGTAACGGCACGTTGGCGCGAGTTGGGCGAGCATCTCATCTGGAAATACCTGGATGGGAACGTGAAGGACGAACTTGGAAAGGTGACTCATCCGGGCTATCCCAAGGAGTGGTATGAGCTTGTTGCGAAGGCCACCGGCGATCATCTTGCCGTGCGCGAATTGGGTTCTGAAGAAACCGTCGAAACCATCAATCAAGAGGCGAGTGACCTTGCTGCCGCCGTTCTGTCGCTATTATCCGCACGCGATATCGAGGTCGATGCGACCTTGAAACAGAAGATTGGTGCAACGGATGATGTTGAGACGCTCAAAGGATGGCTGATCAAATCGGCTTCGGTGAAGTCGGCGGCGGATCTTAACGTTCCGCATTGATCACACGCGACGCCGCAGTGTTCTGAATCGGGCGCAACTGCTTCGCAACACGTGCTTCGTACCGTTTGCATGTTGGTCTGGCGTCATCGCTCTTCCGATCAGAATCGTCGCCGTTCAACGGTGCGCTCGCGCGGTGGGCCTTGGCGCTGGTCGTGACGTGCCTCATACTGCTGCCGTTATACGCGTATCACAGTCCTGCATTTTCCATGTCATCATGAGTGCTCATGGCGGCCATCCGGTGTTAAGGGGATGAGTTTATGCGAGGAGCATTGCTTGCCTTTGGTCTCCTGGGGTTTTCGGCTCTGGGCTTGGCCTTTCTGTCTTTTCCTTCCTATTCTGTGGCGGACGATGATGCAGCCAGAGCGAAGCAAGAGCGTCGCTCACGGGACGCGTTCTCTGAGGTCGCCCGTGTGTTGCGCCATCCGCGGTGTCTGAATTGTCATCCCAGTGGCGATCGTCCGCACGTTGGTGATGAACGACGCGTGCATGGCATGAACGTGCAACGCGGTGCGGACAATCACGGTATGGCGGGATTGCGATGTCATGCCTGTCATCAGGATGAGAATCAGGATCTGGCCGGCGTTCCCGGTGCACCTCACTGGCACTTGGCGCCGCTCTCCATGGGGTGGGAGGGGCTTGACGATCATGATCTGGCGTCGCGGCTTATCGACCGATCGCAAAACGGTGATCGCTCTTTTGAGCAATTACTCGAACACATGTCGCATGATCCTCTTGTCGGCTGGGCCTGGGAGCCGGGTGTCGGGCGTGCCGCTCCGCCGCTTTCCAGAGACGAGTTCATCCAGGCACTGAAAACCTGGTTTGATACCGGCGCCGTCTTACCTCGAAAAGGTAAGACCTCGTTCTGAAGCTGAGTCTGCAAACGGTTCATTGCCGGTCGTCATTGATCCGGCTGCCTGATCATCAAGGACGTTCTCATGAATATACGTTTCACGCTCAACGGTTCACCGGTCTCGGTGGAAACCGATGCCGACAAGCCGTTGCTGTGGGTCTTGCGCGAAGACTTGCAGATGACGGGTACGAAGTTTGGATGCGGTCGGGCTTTATGTGGTGCCTGTACACTTCATGTGGACGGTGAGGCGGTCCGAGCCTGCGTTTTCCCCGCGAAATTTGCCAATGGCAAAACCGTCGGCACGATTGAGGGAATCGACGCGAGCCCGGTCGGTCAAGCGGTCGTTTCCGCATGGATAGAGAAGAACGTTGTGCAGTGTGGCTGGTGTCAACCGGGGCAGTGCATGTCCGCGGCGGCTTTGCTGCAAGAAGATTCGGCACCCAGTGATGAGGCGATTGATGGTGCCATGAGTGGAAACCTCTGCCGGTGCGGTACGTATCCAAGGATTCGAGAAGCCATCAAGCGGGCATCGGGGATTCTGGGTAAGGAGGCATCTCGATGAGTCTTGAAGCCAGACTACGGCAAACCTACAAGAGATTGCATCGCCCGAATGCAGAGTCCGACGAGAGCGCTCCGCTCGACAAAGGGCGGCGTGACTTTCTCGTCCAGTCGCTCCTGGCCGGCGGCGGACTCGTCCTTGGTTTCTCCGGAGGTATGGGGCGCGTAGAGGCGGCCGCCAACCTGCTGGAAGATCCTACGCGCGCTTTCGTTCCCAATGAGTTTCTCCGTATTACGCCGGACAACGTTATCAGTATTGTGGCCATGCATGACGAGATGGGCCAAGGTATTCATACCGGCCTTGCCATGGCAGTCTGCGAAGAGCTTGAGGTCGATACGGCCCGTGTGACGGTTGAATCTGCGCCGTCCGATGTGCGGTTTCGGCATAAGGTCTTCGGGATTCAGATGACGGGCGGAAGTACCAGTACAAGCTCAACCTTCGATGCCATGCGAGCGACGGGGGCGACGGCGCGTGTCATGCTCCTGCAAGCGGCTGCAAAAACCTGGGATGTGGACCAGTCAGCCTGCAAGGCTGAGAACGGCTTCATCTGGCATGCGTCTTCCGGAAGAAAATTATCGTACGGTGATCTGGCGGTTGCCGCATCATCGTTGCCGGTTCCCGCCGAAGTTGCGCTCAAGAAGCCCGCGGAATTCACGCGTATCGGCAAGCCGACCGCCCGTGTCGATTCGGCTTCCAAAGTCCGTGGCACCGCTCTTTTCAGTTTGGATCAGCATGTTGACGGCATGTTAACGGCATTGATTGAACGATGTCCTTATTTTGGTGGTTCATTAACGTCCTTTGATGCCAGCGAAGCGCGGAAGGTGCGTGGTGTCAAGGATGTGGTGGCCGTGCCATCCGGGGTCGCCGTTATTGCCGATGGCTATTGGTCTGCATTCAAAGCGCGCAAAGCGCTGAAGGTCGTATGGAGTCCCGGTCGAGGTGGTGTGGCAGATTCAGAAGACCTGCGGTCCCAGTTTTCTGATATGGCCTCACGTGATGCTCGGGTTGCGCAGTCGGAAGGGAATGTCGCGGCCTCCTTCGAATCGGGTGAAGAGCTCAGGGCGAATTATGAACTGCCTTTCC
>JBMYUM010000370.1:0-4467 GCA_049605375.1 Phycisphaerae bacterium
GTGTGTTGGCAGACGTCGAGTCTACCAGTTGTTTGTTTTGCCTGTTCCCTGTCGCCATTTTGTTCAGGTCGCTCCAGTACAGGAATCCAGCCGTGATGGTGACCAGGAAGGCCGCGGCCATGCCGATCGGAACCGTAAAACGGAACGGGATCGGTCGCGACGAAACACGACGCGTGCCATCTTCATCCGCCTCATCTGACAGACCTCGTTCGGAACCCACAATACCGGCATTCGATGGTTCGATTTCGGTAGCGGTTGCAAGCACCAAGTCCCGAACAGAATGGGCATCCGATGATTTTGTGTCGCCGGCAAGCGATTCGGTCACGCTTGCTGCGGTCGCCTTGACTTCTGCCACTGCGGCTTGAAGTTCAGGATCGGCGGCGACGGCCGACTTGATGGCTTCGAGTTCGTCTTGCGTGAAGATTTCATATTCATCCAGTGCGTAGGCTGTCAGTCGGGCGTCATCCAGGGATAGCTTCCCGCATGCCTCGTGTTTCGGTTGGTGATTGTTGTTGTTCGCGTTCATATTTTATTCCCATTGTGGGTTTCGTTTATCTCTGGATTCACGAGCCGGCTATCATCCGGTTCGTGAAAATCTCGACTCATTCAGAGGAGTCCATGTTGTTTGATTCCGCCGGATCTGCATGCCGACGCCTTCGGCCCCGGTTGAAACCAGCGGGAAGTGCATGCCGGCGCCTTCGGCTTCGGCATGGCACCCTGTTCAGGCATGGCACCCTGTTCGGGCATGGCACCCTGTTCGGGCATGGCACGCCACTCGGGCATGGCATCTTTTCCGACAGGTCATGCTCCCTCTCTTGCGATTCGGTCACGAAGCGTCTTCATTCCATCGTGGATGAGCACACCAACATGCGAAACGCTGACCTCCATCACCTCGGCGATTTCCCGGTACGACAAACCACCCTGAAATTTGAGGCGAATCGCTTCCTCCTCCCGCTTAGGCAGATGAATCAGTGCCGTATCCATGGCACTTTTTCTCTCTCGCACTAGCAGTTTCTCCGATGCGTCAGGTGTTGATGCTTTCACACCTCCGGCCGCCGCCGTATCTACTGCGTTTCCTGTCAATGTCATCCGGCACTCCTTTCGTCTGACATCGAGGACATATCGCCGGCAAACCGTGTAGAGCCACGGTGCCAGCCGCTTG
This sequence comes from Phycisphaerae bacterium, assembly GCA_049605375.1. Classification (GTDB taxonomy): domain Bacteria; phylum Planctomycetota; class Phycisphaerae; order UBA1845; family UBA1845; genus JADFOB01. Next base: position 1,163 of record JBMYUM010000370.1, read on the forward strand.
GGCTCAATGGCATCATTCTTCAGCTCCTGTTTCCAGAGTCGCAGGAATGTCTCCTGCACTGCATCGCGACCGGCTTCCTGGCTTCCCGCGATACGACGAGCGTATCGCAGCAGATTTTCGCCATGCGCACACCAGGCGGCTTCCATGCGCGCACGCATCACACATTCCGCTGACGACGCGTGGTCGTCGCGATCAGATGCATGCGCCTCTACCGTTGTGCTTCGGCGCAGGTTAATTTGAATCTGCTTGGGTGAGTCCATCAGCGCGGACGTTCCTTCCCCTGTCGACAGGTGCTAACGCAAACCGCTTGTTGGTCCGCGGACCACAGTTGTCCGGGCTTTTTGCCCGCACTTCAACAGTGACTACGAACGAACGGCTGGCTTCTTAGAACAATTTATGGAATGGTGGTTCCCCAAAACCGTGGGGAAGCGGGGTATGTCGACCTGCATGGCACGACCTGATGGTCGTGGCGGGTCAATAGATTGCGGACGTTTGTCAGCGAACTCGGCGTGGTTGAGGTGCTCAGTGGCCGGCGAGGACCCCCACCGTACGTCTGACGAAGACAGCCGCCAATCCGATGAGAACCAGGATGACGGTGATCGGCTCCGGTGCCGTGGAATCGGCGTTGTTCTCGTCGAGGCGTAGTTTTCGTGGTGGCGATGGGGCATCCAGAATGAGATCTGATGTCGACATGGTGGGCATTTGCGGCCTGGTGGCGTGGTGGAATGACGTTTCCGGGCTCAAAGGCTGACGAAGTTGAAAATCGGCGAAACCTGTTTCCTTATATTCCGCTCCAACCGCGCGCTCACCGGCCTCCCCCGTTTCGATGGATTCCACGACCTGATGTTGCCGCATCATGTCATCAAGGATGGCATCGATTTTCCTGAGTACGTCTTCGTCCGTCACCGGGGTGTTGGTAACAGACTCGTTCGTGTTTTCGGTAGTCTGGTCATCGATCGAAATCGCTTGATTAGCGCCCGCCATCAGGACACTCGCTGATTGCTCGTGCTCGACAACTGCTGTGCCGAATACGGGGGCCGCGAAGAGAAGGATGCACGCACATGAGCGTCCGAGAATCTCATTTGCTGAAGGGATGCGTACAATCCGGCGTCGGGCCGGCACGTGTTCATCTTCTGCATTCATCGGTGGAACGATACGTAGGAGGCGTTGGAAACGTTGTCGGCTGTCGTGCATGTCCGTGCGATCCGCGATCAATTGCGATGTCCTATGACCATATGGATTTTCGGTCATCCATGGGACATTCAGGAGTTATCCGGATCGTCTTTCTTCATTCCCGATAAGACCGTCTCAGGTCGGCTGCCGGGCCGTCCGATAGGACCAGAGCAGGGCCACGGATTGGTCATCATATCGCACGGATGCGTCATCCAACTCATATCACCTCGACGGCTACGTACAGGCGTTGTCCCGGTGAGATGAAGAGTCCGAGGACGCGTTATGAGACCTGATCAAGAGGCCGGCGAGTCACGCTCGTCAGCGTGCAAGTCATCCACGGTGTTTCACTCCTCTCCAACTGCGAGAATTCTACGACGATGGCATACGTTGCTGGTTCTGTTCTTGCCGGTCGTCTGGATTCCCATGCTACCGGTGCTGTGGCGTTCGTGGTTCCCGATCCAGTCGACCCTTCTTTCGATTGATAACGGTGCCTACTTTTCGTACGGGCCGTTAGCCCTGATCATTGCGGCATTGGCAACGTGGTATGTCAGACGTCAGCATCTTTCGTCCGCGTCACTTCCAACCCAATCAACTTCAGCACTTTATCGTTGGGACGAGTCATGCAACGCCTGGGTGTCAGCGCTGGGTGCCATAACGATGGCATTGATCGTGCTTTTTCTCGTCGCCGGCGTCTTGCTCTCGAGCGTTTTCTTCTGTGGCTTGGGATCGATCGCGTTGCTTGCGAGTACCTGCGTCGTGCGCGGTGGTCTTTCACAGCTCTTCCGCTATCGTTTTCCGATTTTCTGGTTGATGTTTGCCGTACCTCTTCCGGTATCTCTGACGGACATGATGAATGAGTTCATCAAAATGAAGGTAGCCGGTGCGGCGGTTTGGATCTCCAACTTCACGTTTCATGTTCCGGTCCTGCAGGATGGGCGCCTACTTTTTTTGCAGGGCATTGCTCCCCATGATCCACACGTCATGGTCGTCGCGAATGTATGCGGCGGACTGCGAAGCATGCTTGCCCTGACATTCGTCGCGGCGTTGCTGGTCGGCATCTGTCGCCTGCGTTCGCCCGCCCGATGGTTGCTTCTTCTGGCGGCTCCACCGATCGCGATATTCTTCAACGGTCTTCGATTCACAGCGCTGATTCTGCTGGCCAGCGGCGGTCACATGGAAACGGAGGGGACGGTTCAGTGGATGCACCAGGCAACGGGGCTGGCAGCGTTCATTGGTTCATTGATGATGCTGATTCAGTTTGAGTATGTCTTGCCTCGCTGGGCGGCGATGCTTCGATTTGAACTGCATGGCGAACCGGCCATCGATCTGGCCCATGTCAGCACATCGGTTCGCAAGCGGAAGCGACGGAGCCATCCTTCGGTGCCGGCGGCTCCGCATCATCATCGTTTCCAACTTGTGTTTTCTGCTCCTGATCAACCGGATGACGACACCAACACGAGTACACCATCATGATTACCTCAGCTCATACGATACGTACAACGAAGACGGGCTACCGTCCTCGTCCGAACGTATGGCTTGTCCCGCTGGTATCGTTGAAGCGGCATCACCCCCTTCTGACAAGCCTTGCGTTCGCTATTCTATTCTTATGGCTTCTGGTCACGACGATCTGCGGTCCGGATGACATGGATGTGAAACGAGCTGCGCTCGCGATCAACAGTGGTCGCTACGAACGTGCGGCGACGCTGCTTCAAGCAGAGCTGATCAAACACCCGGACAATTCCGCCGCTGCACGGCAGTTGGTCGAGAGTCTGATCATGCTGGGGGATTTACCTGGCGCCCGACGCATGCTTGATCCGCTTGAACCTTTTCCGTTGACTGATCGTCCTGCCGGGCAACGCACGCTAAGCGCTGATACGCTTCCGATTCGGATCAATCTACTGCTTGCCGAGCTTCACGCCTTCGCAGAAGTTGGCTACGACGATATCGGGACATCGTTCCATGAGTGTGCCGTGTTGCTTCCCCTCTTGCGAGATTCGTCCTCGATCGACTGGCAAGCACGCGGCCATCTGCTCTCCGCCTATCTTCATGAAGCAGCGCGTGCGACTGATGAGGCAAGCGTTGAAGGCACTTTTATCGGAAAGGGCATCTGCTACCTTTATGTCCGCTTTGAG
>JBMYUM010000371.1:0-4436 GCA_049605375.1 Phycisphaerae bacterium
TTCGTAATCGCCAACTTCCGAAAGAGATAGCCGAGCAGGCAGAGATCATCGCCGATCATGCCCGCCGTGAGGGGCTGGATTTTTATCCCACTATTTTCGAAATGCTCACCTCGGAAGAGATGAGCCAAGTCGCCGCGTACGGTGGATTTCCTCAACGCTATCCACACTGGCGATTCGGCATGGACTTCGAAAAACTGCGCAAGCAGCATCGCTACGGGCTGGGTCGTATCTACGAAATGGTGATCAACAACAACCCCTGCTACGCCTACCTGTTGAACGACAACATGATGGTGGACCACAAGACGGTGATCGCGCACGTCTACGGTCACTGCGATTTCTTCAAGAACAACCGTTGGTTCTCCAAAACCAACCGCAAAATGATGGATGACATGGCGAACCACGCGACACGAATCCGTCGCTACGTGGAACGCTTCGGTATCGACCGTGTGGAACAGTTGATCGACACCTACCTCGCGATTGAGAATCTCATCGATCCCCACTCGGTGTTCATGCGTCGTCACGAAAAGCCCAAGCCTCGCGTGGAAGGAGAGCGGGCGCAAAGGAACGGCAGCGACCGTGGCGGCCAGCGGTTTCCGGCCAAGAGCTATATGGATCGTTATATCAACCCGCCGGAACGCATGGAGCAGGAGCGTCGCGAAGAGGCTCATGAAATGGCGGCGGCGCAGGCTCGATTTCCTGAGCGTCCCATGAGAGACGTGCTGCTGTTTCTCCTGGAGCATGCGCCGTTGCAGGATTGGGAAGCCGATGTGTTGTCGATCGTCCGGGCGGAAGCTTACTATTTCGCGCCACAAGGGCAGACGAAGATCATGAATGAAGGATGGGCGAGCTATTGGCATTCGACCATCATGACGCAATACGTGCTGCGTGCTGATGAGTTGATCGACTATTGCGAACATCATTCGGGAACATTGGCAACTTCGCCAGGCCGCTTGAACCCCTACAAGCTTGGTATTGAGTTGCTTCGCGATATTGAACGTCGTTGGGACATGGGGCGGTATGGACCCGACTACGATGCCTGTGATGACATGCAGGCACGTCGAAACTGGGGAAAAGACAAAGCACCACGCGAGCGCGTCGTAGCGAAGGAATCACCGGGCCGCCAGAAGATATACGAAGTGCGCGCGTTGTATAACGACGTGACGTTCCTTGATGAATTCCTGACGCCGGAATTTGTTGATGATCAAAAGCTCTACCATTACCGCCAGGATCCGAACACGGGGCGAATGGTGGTGGTCAACCGCGACTTCAAGAAGATCAAGCGGCAGCTGCTCTTCATGCTGACCAATCACGCGCAGCCGTACATCTATGTGCTTGACGGGAATTACCGAAACCGGGGCGAACTCTACCTTGCCCATCAGCACAGCGGAGCGGACCTCGACATCAAGTATGCTGTGGCGACCCTCAAGTCGCTTCATGCGGTATGGCGGCGTCCGGTGCACATCGAGGCCCGTATTGACGATGACGCCATGCTGTTTACCTATGACGGCGAACAGTCAACGCAGCAGCACATCGATTCCAGCCTGGAACGCCCTTCGAATCAGCTCTGACGCAAGGGCCGTTCGCGACGGGCTAGGACTGCAATCCACCCATCTGAGCTTCTGTTTCCGCATCGACGCGAAGTGTCATCTTGCGGCGCATAAACGCGACGATGAACATGAAGAGAAGCAGTCCGGCACAAATGGCGGCGGCCCAACGCGCGATCAGAAACTCAAGACGGGACAGACCTGCAAAGCTTCGAATACCGGGACCTGCCCAGGACACCTGGACCGTGCTGGCTTTGGATTCGCTCTCGATCTTGAAGACCCGGTCGTTGACGATCCACGGTTCTTTTTGCTCTGGAACGTCACTTGCGAAATAACTGGCAGACTCAAATCCGACGCCATCGCTGTCTGCTTTGATCGCAAACATGGACATGCCGGCATCGTTATCTGACAGTATCATCCGCCAGTTGATTCCACCGCTCAGGCTTCCGAGACAGATCAGCAGCACGAACAGAGCAAAAAGAAGCATGACGGTATCAAAGATCTTGAGTGCAACGCGCATCACATTTTCCAATCATAGGTAAAACCGGAGCCCTCAGGTCTTGGGCGCCGACCGAGTCCCATGGTGACTTTCATATAACAAAATCGCAGCAAGCACAGTCTAACGCCAATCAGGATACCCGATGCAGGCGGAAGCTGACAAACCCGATGGCAATTCGTCGACCGAATTCCCACGTCGGTTCAGTGCCAATGTTATCAGACCCACGAATCCGTTGTCGTGCCCCCTGGAGCCCGCGCGATCAGCGGGTCGTCATATCCGGAGGACCCACCAGGGTGGGCGCAGGGCCCAGATCAGGCGATGGTCGACCGGCAAATTTATCCCGATTCTCCGTATGGAGGCTCGACAATGCAACCGGCTTCCCCTTGATGAACATGTGCGTCAAGACCGATGCTGTTTGAAGCGGTGAATCTGTCATGACAATCACATCTGCCATTTTGCCCGGCTCCAGCGATCCGTAGTCTTCATTAATGCCCAGCATTTCAGCGGCGCCCAGCGTCAACGCCCGCTCGGCGCGTTCCCGGGGAAGACCAAACGCCACGGTCATACCGGCCATCGTACCCAGGTCATACGCATGGGCGTAACTTTCCGATGCGAAGCAGAATCTGACGCCGGCCTGATCCAGGACGGAGGCACTGCGATACACCGAGTCCCAAGGCTCAAATGTGCCGCGTGGAAGGCTCAGGGGCGTACCGATGATCACCGGAATATCCTCTTTCGCGAGTCGGTCCGCGATCTTCCAGGCTTCTCTACCTCCTGAGATGATGGGCTTGAACCCGTGCTTTCTGGCAAAGGTGATCGTATCCAGAATCTCCTTTACGCCGTTGGCATTGAAGATGACCGGCTTTTTTCCGGCAAGAAACGGTGCCATGGCCTCCAGCGCGCGAATCCGTTCCAAGTCTGCCGCGTCAACGTTCTCAAGTGCCATGACTTTGGCGTAGTGCCGCGCTTCGTCGAGGAAATCGTTCAGACGCTTCATTGCTTTTTCCTGGCGCTCGACGATTCGCTTCTTGCGCTTTGCATCGGTCGGTAGACGAATGGGCAGAGTAGGAACACTCATGTGCAGCGCGAGCCGTTCCTGGATGAGCATCTCCGGCATCGTCCATCCGTTCAGATGGGCAAGTGTACTCTGGCCTGCAATTCGTTCACCCTTGGGCTTCGTCAAGATCGTGGTCGTACCGGTTGAACGCGCGATTCGAATGTGTGCGCTATGCGTGTGCATCGCCGAAGACGCCGTCAGCTGTGGTGAGAACTCGGCGATCTCGCGGGCGTCGCGGGTTGCTCGAATCGAACCGATTTCTTCCAACCCCACCGTGTTACCGGCATCAATCAGTCCCGGATAAACATGCAATCCGCTGCCGTCGATCTTACCGGCGCCTGGTGGAATCTCTGTTGAGGAATCCCCGACGGCATGGATACGCTCATCGATGATCACAACCGTGCCGTTCTCGATAGCGGGAGAGCTGATCGGATGAACGGTTGCACCGGTAATCGCGTATGCCCGGTGAACGGTTTCCGGAATGCTGAAGTTGACCTTACCCGGGTGCCGCACCGTGGCACACGGTTCAATGGGTGTGCGGTCCTTGTCCTGGAAGAATACCTCGCCATCAATGACCGTCATGACGTTGCGGGCGAACGTGTTCAATGGATGGCCGTTGAAAATCGCAAGGTCGCCATCCTTGCCGATTTCAAGGCTGCCGATTCGGTCGTCGAGTTGCAACTGGGTGGCGGCATTGAGCGTAACCAGTTTCAAGGCATCGGTCTCGCTGAGGCCGCCCCAACGAATCGACTTGGCCGCTTCCTGTCCGAGGAATCGAATAGTATTGGGAGAGTCGGAATTGATCGTCGAGCAAATGCCTGCATTCGACATCATCGATGCGTTGTGCGGGATGGCACCATAAGCCTCCATCTTGTAGGCCCATAGGTTTGAAAACGTGGAAGCCCCGCAACCGTGACGTGCGATCTCCGGCATGATCCGGTAGCCCTCGAGCACGTGATGGAGTGTGCCGACACGAACGTTGAATTCTTCAGCTACGGCCAGCAGGCGGAGAATCTCATCGCTTCTGTAGCAATGCGCGTGGATCGCGATCTCTCCCTTGGCCACACCACTCAACGCTTCAAGTCGAAGATCGCGACGCGGGGGGACGGCATCAATGCCATTGCGTGTTGCCGTTTCGTACGCTTCGAGCTTCTCGGTATAAGCCTGGCCGTCAAGAAAGGCCTCGATAAATGTCTCTTCAACCCCCATGCGTGTATTGGGGAAGCGATCACCTTCAGCGCCGCATCGATTCGCCTGCGTGACGTTTTCCCCCGTTGCGAACTTGATCGTACGAGGAGCATTTTTGATGAGCATATCTTTCGCGGACATGCCGAAC
>JBMYUM010000372.1:0-4436 GCA_049605375.1 Phycisphaerae bacterium
GCCAACTAAGGGCATTTTGCCCGCGGAGAGAGCTGACCTTCCATCCCCTTAGGATGAGATCGCATGGCACTTGAAGTTGAAGCGAAGTTGCGTGTTTCCTGTCATGATGAAATCCGCACGCGTCTGCAGGCGTTGGGCGGGGAGCGGGTCTCGCGCGTTCTTGAAACGAACATGATGCTTGACCATCCCAAGCTGGATTTGCGTGGACAGGGATGTGGACTCCGCATTCGAGCCATTCGAAAGGAAGAAAGCGAATGTATTGCGCGGGTTACGGTCACCTACAAGGGCGCGGTACGGCCCGGTCGATTTAAGATTCGGGAAGAAGTCGAGTACAACGCGACCGATCCGGACGAGGTGGCGCTCCTTTACGAGAAGTTGGGCTTCGAGACGGTGTTGCTGTTCGAAAAGAAACGTGAGACCTGGAAGCTCGACGGATGCCTGATCGAACTCGATGAACCACCCGTGATCGGACGATTCATCGAGATCGAGTGCGATGACGAGCAGCAGGTTCAGTCGATGCAGGAGAAACTGGGGCTTTCCGGCCACAAGCATGAGCAGGTGTCATACGCACAGATGCTCGCAACGCATTGCCGCGAGAACAACATTCATCCGCCGGTGGTACGCATGCCGGGGTAGGCAATCATGCGATGCAAAAACTTGTTCGGGATCGACTTGCATGCATGCTTACACGACCACCCTCGGTGATCGGTAAGCATGGCACCCAGCCGGTAGGTCATGCCCTGGCCCGACGTTTATGTACCTGGCCTCCCCATTCACTTGCGGCCTCAATTCGACGGTAGGTCGGGCCCTGGCCCGACGTCTATGAATCTGGCCCCCCCATTCACTCGCGGCCTCAATTCGACGGTAGGTCGGGCCCTGGCCCGACATTCATTCATGAAACATCGGACTTGAATTGCTTCCTTCATTCGACAATCGATACGTCACCAGCGCAACATCCAGATCCTCATCCGTTTGACGACGGGCGGCGACCAAGCCATATTCTCGCCGGGGTCAATTAGCGGTTTGTCGGGCTCTTGCCCGACGATGGTATCCAATCCTTCTTCCGTAGATTGATCATGCCCAACTATCTCCGCTGGCAGAAGCAAGGCGGAACCTTCTTCCTGACGGTGGTTACGTATCGCCGACGACCGCTGTTCCGTGCCGCACGCAACCGTACGCTTTTGCGCACTGCCTTCGCTGAAACGATGGAGCGCGCACCGTTTGAGATGTTTGCCTGCGTACTTCTCTACGATCACTTTCATTGCCTTTGGACACTACCACCTGGCGACAGCGATTTCCCAAGTCGTGTGTCATTCTTGAAATCACGATTCACACGCGCTTTCTTTCTGTCCGGGGGCCGGGACCTGCCGGTATCGAAGAGCCGTAAAACAAATCGTGAGCGAGGCGTTTGGCAGGCACGCTACTGGGAGCACTTTATACGCGACGACGATGATCTCTATCGCCATCGCGATTACATTCACCTGAACCCGGTAAAGCACGGTTACGTGACCGATCCACTACACTGGCCTTGGTCAAGCATTCACCATCATATCGCCATGGGCTGGCTGAATCGCGGATGGCCTGGAAGCTCACCGGTGTCGCTGCCGACGTATCTGGTTCAAAGGGAACAACGCAAGCGGAAGGATGTGATTGATGAATAAAGCGATAAATGGTCTGAGACGGATCGCGTGACGTCAAAGCGTCGGGCCAGGGCCCGACCTACCACAAAAAACCGTCTCGGTCAGCAACTTGAACTAGTGCAACCGTCATGCCAGGGCCCGACCTACCGTGAGACAACGAATTCACCTAGCAAATTGAACTAGTTCATAAACTCAATCGGCACGCCGCGCTGCACCTGATCCGCACGATACGTCACCTCGTCAACGACCATGTCGTTATGCAAGAGCCGAACCGTATCACCCGATTGATTCAGCGGCATGGAAAATGTCTCCATCTTTATCTTACGTGACGCGTGCGCCGGGATCTCCCCGTGAAGTTTGAATTCGTTGTCACCACGATCCATCAACCGCCAATCCGCCAACGACACAACCGAGTCACCCATGTTGGTAAGTGTGATCTCTTCGTTGCCGGCATCCTTACCAACAGGGTCCGGCAGCAGCGATACAATACGTAACGTCGCCTGCGACGGCTCCTCTTCCCCACCGCTGATAATGAAATCGGCGTACACCGGCATATGATCGGATGCACGATTGCTGTTGTTGCCGTCGACAGTCGACGGGTGATCCAGAACCGCGGCCGAGTCTGCGACATACATACCGAAGAGCGAAGGCGATACGAGAATCTGATCAAAGAGCGTATCACCGGTGTTGTCATCGGTGCCGCGTGCCGCGTTGTTGCGGTGCCGGCTCTCAGGATCAGTCGTATCAACGACACCCGACCGTACGTCGTTGCTCTTCAAACCGTGACTGACATGCCCCTCCATCAGAAGCGGCTCCGTCACATTGAACATGAACGGCCCCGGCTCATTTTCCTCGCCACCGAACGCGTTGGGATTGCCCGTCTCCAGGATGTTCATGGATCGATCGTCCGGGTTGTCGTTGAAATCGCCCAGCAGAATCACATGACGATCATGAAATTGATGTTCAAGCAGATTCACGATGAGCTTTGACGCCCCCTCCCGCTGATGGTCGGTCGATGCACGGCCACCGAATCGGGCCTTGGCGTGATGAACCATCACGGTGAATTCGACGTTCGTTCCGGGCACCTGGATATCAGCAGCCAACAGATCTCGTTTCTGAGAAAAGAACGTGTTGGGCGCATCTTCGAAGAAGAAGTCCTCCTCGTCTGCATCGAGGTTGTCACCATTCTTGTCGGTCACGTTCAGGGTGCGGCGCACGACGATCGCCAGGTTCTGGCAACCGTTGCTGTCGTCATCGATGAGAATCCACCAGTCGTCGGGATCGAAGATCAACGCCAGCGCCTCACGCTTATGGATTTCTTGCAACCCGATGACGTCGGCTTCCAGCGCCTCGATGGTCTGCCGTAGTTTTTGCAGGCGATTGCCTTGCGTTCGAACATCTTTAGGGCGAAGGATGCCGCAGTTGAATGTCTCCGCCGCCAGCAGTTTGATGTTGTAGGTAGCAACGCGAACGTCGGTCTCGGCGAGGGCAACAACGGGGCAAAGAACCAACCAAACGATAGACCGGTAGACATGAGTCCTCATCTGTTCCTTCTCCTTAAGATGATGAATCGTCAACGTGCAACAAGAATCACGCATGATCCGCCCAACTCGGATCGACCGCGATCGCAAAGACAACGCGTCATCAGTGTAACCGTAGAACCGACGTCAATGTGCGCATGAGAATTGCCAACAAGCGCACCATTTGAGGACAAGGCAAGGCTCCGGCTCTGTATTTGAGCAACGAAAAACGAACGGAACGATGATCAGCATCAATAAGACGTGAGACCACGGAGGTACGTCGCCACCAAGAAGACCAGTGCGTGAATAGAATGAAGAAGACAAAGAACGTGTTTTGCAAAAAGAACTGAGGGTGCTGGGGCTCGAACCCAGGACCCACGGCTTAAAAGGCCGTTGCTCTACCGACTGAGCTACACCCTCGTTCTTGATTCAGATATGTTCGATCGCCCAAAGAAGCTCCAACGACATCCACACGACCGGATATTCCATCGCGCCCACCTGTTGCGAGCGTTGTCCGGCGGGCTGCCGGGCTTTTCGTGCGAAGCGTTGTAACCCAAATCGCCGCCCGCCTCAACTTCAAAAGGGCCCTGAACGTCGAAACACGACGCCAAATCAGCGGTTCTGATACGCAACAGCACCCTTAGGGATCGTAGTGATCGGAATTCCAACCGGAAAGTCCTTGAATCCTGCCCCCCAAAAACAGGAAACTTATGAAATGATGACAAGTTTCTGACGAAAGGGCTGATAGGGGGCGGCATCGGAATGAGCGAATCCCACCCCGCGTCCTCAGCCCAAGGTGGGGGGAATCATGACTTTCATCAATTCAATCCGGCATTTTCGAACGCAACTGGCAATCTCGCTACTCATGCTGGCCGCACATGGCACGGGTACGGCGAAAGCCACCTGGTCCTTTGTGTTGGCCGATTCGGAAACCCGGGAAGTCGCCGTCGCGACCGTCACCTGCGTTGAGAACCTCGACCTCCTGGCGGTTTCGCCGGTCGTACTGGTCGGCCAAGGGGCCGCCACCTGTCAGGCGTTCGCCGACTTTGAAGGCATCCGTCGCCCGATTATTCGACAGGGGTTCGAGCAGATGCTCTCGCCGGACGACATTCTGGTCGACCTCGAAGAAATCTCCGGACACCAGCAACGGCAGTATGGCTTCGCCGACGTCATGGGACGGACGGCCACCTTTACGGGCTCCCTCGTGGTCTCGCAGTTGCCCTTCGCGGACGGTACGACCGGAAGCGTCGGCAACCTGCACTATGCCATCCAGGGC
>JBMYUM010000373.1:0-4430 GCA_049605375.1 Phycisphaerae bacterium
GCCCGGCCAACGCCGCTCTCAGTCCTTCACGCCCAACACGACGCCAGAATCGATCATACAATGAATCGGCCACACAGACGACTGAATCCATCGCCAACTGCCAATCCCAAGGCTCTGACGGGTTTGCCTCATGACCGCGTATTGCCATGCAGACGTCGCCCGAATTCTCGCAAGATCAGATTCAATACCGCCAAGCCAACTAAACCGGGCATGGCGATCGCCCCCTTCCCCGACCAGATCAATGCCAGAGAACCGACCGGTGAGAAGCCGGACAGCCAGGTGAACTCGGCCATTCCGGATTGAAACAGCACATCGGGATCGACCCAACCGAGCATGATCTGCGCCCGGATCAAGTCGGCAATCGGTGGTGTCAGCATCGCCATGGCAGCAAACAGGACAATAAAACGCGGGCCGAGCCAGTCCTTCTCACCAAACACCGCAAAGAGGCTGTGAATGAGACATACGCCCAAAAAGAAGCTGAAGACCAACGTGACCCAAAAGTGAATAATCGCCAATTGGAATCGGGCGGTGCCCTCAAAAGACTTCAGAACCTGCGGCGCGCGCTCCCAACCCAGAAAGAGGATCAGCAGCGCAAACGTCATCGCGGTCACGATGATCACCATATGATCGGGTGACAGGCGATCAGACCAACCGCGGATTTCGATACCCAAACGATAGGCCCGATGGGCGTAGTAGGTTGAGACAACGACCGTGGCGGCGATCAGCATGCTGGCACAGAGTGTACAAATCGTCAGCGTCGAGAGATTACTTGTCGGTAGCGAAATACCCTGCATGCGGCCAACGCCATCCGCCGCCAGGATTCCCAGAAACGACGGCATCAGCCAGTACGCCAGGACGATCAAACCGCGTCCACCATTGAACACTGGCAAATCAGGACGACGGTACTTGAATGCCGCGAAGCCGAGGAACAAGGCCGTTGTCACCATGTTCAGAATCGTCAAGCCGGACACCTGGACCGTTGACAGACTTGCGTTACTGCCAAGCATGGCGATACCCGCGAACACACTGCCATAACCGAGCAAGATTGCCACGCCAGGAAGAAGCATGGCAGGGATGCTGACCAACGCCGCAACGATGATGATCGGGCTCGGATTGATGGGCTTGACGGTGCGCATGCCACCGAGGGCCGTCAGTGTCCACACAATCAAGGCGGAGCTGTAGAGCAAGGCATGGCCGGATAGCCAGTCACCGATGGATACCCCGGCGTACACAAGCATGATCACGCCCGCCAGGAGAATGACGAGGGTGTACCCAATGATCTGTACCGGGGGGCCAAGCACATAGCCGATCACAGTGGCCAGTCCCGAACTGGGGCACAACCGATGGGATTCAAGCATCTTCGTATCGAAGTCTCGTTGCAGCGCGCGGTATATCGTATTGCTTCCACCAAGCAGGAGCAGAAATGGCTGAGCCCCCTGGAGCAGCACCATAACGCGATCCACGGTGGTAATGCGCGGATCACCCGTCGCTCGATTCCACACCTCAAAAACACAGATGATTCCAAAGGCGAGGATTCCACAGCGGAACAGTACGCGGTACCAACCACCCTGCAGATCAAGGTGAAGTCGCAAGAACGGTAATGGCGTAAGTAGAAAATCCATTGCGTCAATCGACCTGCTTCAGTCCAGCTTTGAGATAGGCTTGCTCAAGCGTCCGCTTCACCGGTACAAAACTCACGGCATCAAAACCCTCATTGATCAGTGAACGCAACAGCGACGCAACCTGATGCTCGTCCAAGCTGAAATCGAACCGCACGGTACGATTGTCGACGTTCAGTCCGGTGACACCAACCTGAGACTCAAGCCACGTTACCAACGCGGCGGCCCGGTCCTCCAACAGCGTGATTTCATAGGTGCCGCCACCGGCATCGGCATGCAATGCCGCGGTCTCGGAAAATCGCTTCAGGCAGCCGTGCTCGATAATGCCGATATGCGTTGCCACCTCCTCAAGGTCCGACAGAATGTGCGAGGAGACCACCATGGCACAGCCTTGATCCCGCAGCATGCCCAGGACGCGACGCAATTCGACCCGTCCGGCCGGGTCCAATCCGGAGAGCGGCTCGTCCAGTAACAGCACATGCGGACTTGGCAGGAAACACCGCGCCAGGGAAACGCGCTGACGCATGCCACGCGAAAGCTCACGAACCCGTGTCTGCCGCTTGTTCACCAGCCACAGATTCTCAAGCCAGAAGTCAATTCGTTCTTCGATCTCGCGCGCCGCCAGATCATAGGCCCCACCGATAAAACGAAGGTACTGCTCAATCGTGAGATCTTCATAGACGGGAGGATTGTCCGGAGCAAATGCGACGTGACGACGGACCAGCGGATCCCGCCCCAGTACCGAGTTCTTCATGATCCAGGTTCGACCGGTGTTGGGGACCTGAAGACCGGCAATCACACGCAGCAGCGTCGTCTTCCCTGCACCGTTCGGACCGACCAGGCCGAGCAACTGCCCAGGGCCCAGATTGAAGGAGATATCGTTAACCGCCTTCAGACGCCCGTAAGTCACGCAGACGTTTTCGACTGAGAGAAGGGTTTCCAAGGGCAATCCCCACACGCGATCCGACGAATCGCGACCCGACACGCACCGTGGACCAATTTACCGCAGGACGCCACAGTCCTACGTGATGCCGCCTACAAGACCGTATGCATCATCATGAAGGCGTCTGACCTCGTCAACCGGTAGCGGTTCACCCCATGGCCTTACCGACGCAATCAAACTATCATAGGCATGACGCTACGGGACAGGGCGTACTTTTCTGTGAGATCGAATCGTTGCAAACAACCATCCTTGGAATTGAGACATCCTGCGATGAAACCGCTGCGGCCGTCGTGAGAGACGGTCAGGTGCTGAGCAATGTTGTCGCGTCGCAAATAGATTTGCATGCCAAGTATGGGGGCGTGGTTCCGGAGATTGCCTCCCGCGCTCACCTGGAACGCCTCGATGCCATCGTTGATGAAGCCATGTCCCAGGCTTCATGCGACGTCGACGACATTTCTGCGATTGCTGTCACGC
The DNA here is from genome assembly GCA_049605375.1 of Phycisphaerae bacterium. Classification (GTDB taxonomy): domain Bacteria; phylum Planctomycetota; class Phycisphaerae; order UBA1845; family UBA1845; genus JADFOB01. The sequence continues at coordinate 3,037 of JBMYUM010000373.1, forward strand.
ATCGTCCCGGATTGATCGGCGCGCTGCTCATGGGCCTCACAGCTGCCAAGACGCTCGCATGGTGTTGGAACAAACCGTTGATCGCCGTGGATCACATTCGAGCCCACGCAACCAGCGCGATGATCGGCATCGACGTGACACCGTTCCCGGGGATCGCACTCGTCGTTTCAGGCGGTCACACCAGCCTGTTTGACGTTGCTTCCCCCCACGAAATCAACGAGTTGGGCAGTACGATCGACGATGCTGCGGGCGAAGCCTTCGACAAGGTTGCGGCGATCCTCCAATTGGGATACCCCGGCGGCCCCGTCATCCAGAAGGCTTCAGACGGTGGTGATCCGAAAGCCGTGGCATTTCCGCGTACGATGCTGAAACCCGGATCGCTTGATTTCTCCTTCTCCGGAATCAAAACGGCTGTCCTCTACACCGTTCACGGGCAAGGAAAAACAGAGGGTGGTCTCGAATCGCTGACACCGGAACGGATGGCGGATATTGCGGCTTCGTTTCAGCAAGCTGTTGTCGATGTCCTCGTCAAGAAGACAATCAAAGCAGTCCAGGACAAAGGGTATCAGCATGTATTGCTGGGCGGAGGTGTCGCAGCGAATCGATGCCTTCGAACATGCCTGGAGAGTGCATGCGATTCGATAGGTGTACGACTGCACGCGCCCCCGATGTCACTCTGCACAGACAACGCGGCCATGATCGCCGCCTTGGCCGAGCACATGTTCGCGCGCGGCGAAGTGACATCACTCGAAGTGGATGCCTTTCCAACAGGCGTTTGATTCAACGGCGACACAGCTGTCCCCCTGCACAGCCGGGAATACGAGGCAACACCATGAACGAACATCATCTCCGAAAACTGCTGGAAGACGTTCGAGCTGGAAATCGTTCAATCGATGAAGCCGTCGACGGTCTCCGTCACCTCCCTTTTGAGGATCTCGGATTCGCGAAATTTGATCACCATCGCAGTATTCGGTGCGGATTTCCCGAAGTCATTCTCGCCGAGGGCAAAACCCCGGAACAGGTCCAGAAACTGGCTGACGTTGCATCACAGGCGGAGAGTAATCTCCTGATTACGCGCGCATCACCACAGACATTCGAAGCCGTCGAGTCCGTCATTCCTCGTGCCAGGTATCATGAACTCTCGCGAGCGATCACGGTGCGTCATCAACCGGCCGCCAACACGGTCGGAACGGCCGGCATCATTTCAGCCGGTACAGGCGATCTTCCGGCGGCAGAAGAAGCTATGGTTACGCTCGAAATCATGGATCGGAAGACGAGCTGCCTCTACGACGTTGGTGTTGCCGGTATCCATCGACTGCTGGGAAATCTGGAAAAACTCGACGACATGGACGTCATCATTGTGGCAGCCGGTATGGACGGTGCCCTCCCAAGCG
>JBMYUM010000374.1:0-4424 GCA_049605375.1 Phycisphaerae bacterium
TCTACACTCCTTGTCACGCCAGTCCCACCTGTTGCTTCTAAGGGTCAGGGGGCACCGCATCGGTCGCCCTTCAGCAGTGAACTGCCTTTCATGGCGCAGACCAACCAAGTGCTTCATGGCGGTACGGTCCTGAGACAAATGGGATTCGGACGCTCAAAACATCGTAATCAGCGGCCGGATCAGGCACAATCGATCATCAGTGTGGATTTGTGGCGATTGGTTGCCTGGTGTGTGCGATTGCAAATAGATGTAAAAAAACAGGCGTGCACTTCGAAAAGAACACGCCTGCTTGCAGGTTCCAAGATGAGAGTGTCGTACTTATGGCATCGGTACATCGCCTGACGGAAACGCGGACACGATTGCCTTACGTTGGAGCGTCGAGATTCTCCTTTACCAATCTATTCATGCTGAACGAGCTGGCACGTCAGGCAATCAGCTCCTTACCTCGGGCCGTCAACGCCGCCGCCAGAATAGCCTGATCGTCGGCATTCGAGAGCTGTCCCGACCATACCAAGCCTGCCTCACGGAGTTCATCCAGCCAGGTTGCCATGTTGTCGGCTGCCTGGTCTGTGGTAAAGCCTGATACTTCTGACACTTCATGAGCCAACTCAAACTCGGTGAGCGGGCCTTTACGAAGGCGTCGAAGAATAACAAGCTGATGCTGCCGCAGTGCTTCAATGGTGTTGATCATCGCTTTGATCCCCTTGCCATCGCACCCCACCGTAACTACGTGAAACGACGGAACGCGAGCCGGAACAACTCCTTATCAGCGAATCCTATGCTGACCAAATCGCGGTATTCAAGGTTCATGAATCCGCACCCCTTTGGCCTATAATTGTAGGCGTCCAGGAGTTCAACGTCACATACTGAAACGTTTGAGGACGGTCCCCTATTCCAGAATAGTTGTTAACGGGACCTAAAGCCGGCCTGGGGACACGTCAAATGCCATTTCAGACGAGATCACAACGCCGGCTCATCCGCACTTATCTAAACGTCAATAGTCGGAAAACGGTTCGATCTTTCGCCACATTCAGAAAATCAATGCAATTCACTCGAAATACCTTGGTCAACAACGATCGACGTGGTCGAGGTACCTGGCATCGTCGTCTTCAGTCGGCTTGACCGCTGGCAATCTACCATTACCTTCGACAGCGAAATGGAAGCGACATGGCTCGACAACAAGGATGGATGCCCCCGAACCGGGCCCTGTTGCGAGATGTTGCCCCGGACTGGAGAGTAGGCACATTGCATAACAAGACCACCCAGATTCTTCAGCAGTTTCCCCAACCGGTGCGGCAGTGGATGACGCCCCTGGTCGCGGGTTTATGCTTCGTGAATACGGCCTGCATTCCACCGACGGGCGTTTGCGATCGCGTACGAAGCGAGGAAGCTGCACTTCGCGTCGCTTTTGATGAGTTTGTTGAGGCGGAAGCCCTGACCGAAGCCGAAGTTCAGGCATTGGTGCTTGACGAATTCGCCATCGAGCTCGAAATCGTCCTTGCGGCGCCGGCCACCTACACCACCGATGCGACGCATCCCCTTATCGATCTCATTCCCGGCACAGATGCCGTCAGGCAGAACCGAGACTTTCTCAATGGCTGCTGGGGACGCATCGAGTTTGAAGAACCCTTCGCGTCTGACGAGGAGGGTGAGGTCGAAGTGAAAACAGCCGAGGCCATGCGAATCGACCTCCGGGATGACAACGCCCTTTCGCTGCGGCTTTATCGCCTGGAAGGTGTCGACGGCATGCCCTGCACCGAAGACGATCGTCCTGTTGCACGACGGACGTTTGCGACCATCACCGAAGTCTCCGATATCCGTTACTCGTTGATTGTCGACAATGCGGTGGCTGCCGGAGTGACCGAATCCTCAGACGACGAGGATAACACCCCCGATCGCATGCTCGATCTTCATCAGGTAGGAAGTATCCAGGCATCACTCACCATTGCCACCACCGGTGAGACTTTGTTTATCGTCGATGATGACCACCTGGTAACGACGGAAGCAGGTTTCGATGTTGACAATCCGCAAATGCGAGATCTTGATTTCTGGGTTCGCTTCGACTGTGTTCGCTGACAACAAGGATAAGCTCTGCTACTGGCAAACGAATGAGGTAAGACATGACCGGCCCGCTGACGATTAAGATTACCAACGACCCCATGTACATGGAAAACGGGTACACCGTGCACTTCGGGCCCGGACGCCCTTGCTGGCTGATCGATCCCGGTCTTCCGCCGCAGGGGTCGCAGATTCTGTCGTATATCGAATCGGAACGCCTCAGTGTCGATGCTATCGTATTGACGCACGCCCACGCCGATCACATCGGTGGCGTCGATGAAGTCCGAGATGCACTCGGCGACATTCCGGTTTACCTTGCGGAAGAAGAATGGGCAGCACTGACCGATCCGCGTGAGAACCTTTCGATCATGTCAGGCGTCGGTTTCTCAACCAAAGTCGTTGGACCTCACCCCCTCGCGCACGGGGCAAGCCTGGAATTGGACGGCTCAACTTGGCAGGTACTTGATGTCGCGGGGCATTCTCCGGGCGGACGTGCCTTCTACTGCGCGGCTGAGAAGCTTGTCATTTGTGGTGACGCGCTCTTCAACGGAAGCATTGGTCGAACGGATTTTCATCACAGCAATCACGATCAGCTGCTCCAGAATATCCAGGCAAACCTCTACGCCCTTCCCGATGAGACACGCGTGTTGTCCGGACACGGTCCCGAGACCACCGTTGGACATGAGAAGGCCACCAATCCGTTTGTTCGCGGGTAGCACTTTTTGATCAGTCACACGATGGATGATCTCCCGAATCAGACGCCGCCTCTCTCACTCGCCGATGTTGGGATCATCATTCCGGCCTTGAACGAGGAAGAGAGTCTTCGCATTTTGCTCCCGCAACTGACGGCAATGCAAGTGGGCCAGATCGTTGTTGCTGATAACGGATCGACGGATCGCACCGCCGAAGTCGCCCGGTCTTCAGGCGTTACTTGCGTTCACGAACCCAAACGAGGGTACGGGGCGGCCTGCTGGGCCGGCATGAAGGCGCTCGCCCCTTCCATTCGTGCCGTCGCTTTTCTCGACGCCGATCTGAGCGACGACGCGAATTATTTGCACAATCTCCTGGCAAGACTCAATGAAGGCTACGATCTGGTTGTCTCGACCCGCATAGCGGCGATGCAGGAGTCCGGCTCCATGACGCTGCCGCAGCGTATAGGAAATGTTCTCATGCCAACGCTCATTCGCCTTGGCTGGGGATTTCGCTACACCGATCTCGGCCCGTTCCGCATCATCCGGCGCGAGCCGCTGGATTCCATGCAGATGCAGGACCGCGATTTCGGATGGACGATCGAAATGCAGATTCGTGCAGTCGAAATGGGAATACGGATTGTCGAACTTCCTGTCCCCTACCGCAAACGCAAGGGAACCAGCAAGATCAGCGGAACAATACGCGGCGTCTACCTGGCAACCTATTGGATACTTCGAACCTGTACGGGTATGTGGCTGACCAAAAGTCGCCGCCGCGATTCAAGAATGCTCGAGCGCTAATTGTCTGTGCCGACGATCAACATTTCCTGGTTCTTCTTCTCGGTCGACAGTGCGTACTGATGAACACCCAATTCATGCACCGACACGCGAGGCTTCACCGAGCCGAGCGCAGCAACCAGCTCGTCGATACTCGGAATGCCGTGACTGCGATAAGAGACGGCGATGTTTGCATCGGCGTAGTGCCGGAACAACGATTGAAAAGCCGGCAAACAAGAGTCCGCCTTGCACCATGGGTTGTCCATGTTCTGCATCCGCCGATGCTTGGAAGACCAGTCAATCATTTTCGACCATTGGTCATAGTGAACGAGTCCTTCCAGGAAATGATAAAAATCACGGTAGTCGACCGCGGCCCGTCGACCGGAAATGTAAGGCGTATCGATATAGACAAGATCAAATGATGGTGACAGGTTGAGTGCATCATCACAGAAGGCATGACAGGTGGATGTGCCTGCAAAAACCGCACGATTCAATTCGCGAGCGAACTTGGTCATATGGTCTTCGAAGGAGCGGTCCCAGCTGGCCTTGTTTCCGAACGACCGAGGCACATCGGCTTGCCTCATGTAAAGATTGGCTCGGTGAAATAGGTTGTACGGGCGTTTGGCCAAGGCCGCCTGAAAAAGGCAGAACCAGAACATCGATCGCTCGAAGGCATCGCCGACTCTGGAGATGTGACAAACCGCATTGTCCAGCCATCGGTTCTCCGCTCGCGTGAAGAAGATGCCGTCGTAGGTGTCTTCGATGAAATTCCGAGGGGCGTTCGGCGCAGCGTTGGTTCCATCGTTGGCCGCGGCGTCGAAGAGACGCCGAAGGGCCGGTTCAGTCAGCTGACCATGGTCATTTTCTATCAGCGCGCGCCCAATTTCTTGATTGAAACGC
>JBMYUM010000375.1:0-4396 GCA_049605375.1 Phycisphaerae bacterium
GAAGTGCCGTGCTCCGAAGAATGAGAGCATGTAGAGCGGGATGAGAAAAATGGCAAGCAAGGGGATAGCCGAGAGCCTCTCGTACCAAGGCCCAGTTCGTGGTCGATAGAATAGGGGCGTGTAGCAAAGGAATAGTGACAGCGTTGGGACGAACAGGCCGGCCATGACTATCACCGCAAGCTGCGCCAAGATATCTTTGGATCGTGCCTTTGAACTCATGTCGCGATGACTCCGGTGAACGCCCCGGGGTGCCATGCTTGGATCTCCGATCCAAGCATGACCTTGCAATCCGTTCATGCGATCGCGGTAGGTCGGGCCCTGGCCCGACTCTTCTTAAATCGGCATATTTCAAATGGCCCGAAGACGGGTGCCATGCCCAAATCCCGGGAATCGGGTGCCATGCCCAAGTCTCGCCGAAGGCGAGCGCGGGCATGATGCCAAAGAAAGTCGACAACTTGAATGTACCACAACAGAACTCCCACCTTCGCGTGCATGCTCGGAACCGAGATCCATGCATGAATAGAAGCTCATGATGATGATTTACAAGATTGAATTAGGCGAGGTGGGACTCGAACCCACATGTCCTTACGGACCGGGGATTTTAAGTCCCCTGCGTCTGCCATTCCGCCACTCGCCCGGATAGGCGCTACCGTGCACCTGGTTAGCCCCGTGCACCTGGTTAGCCCCGTGCACCTGGTTAGCCCCGCCGAGCGGCACACAATCCGATGTACGCCGCTGATTGTCAAGGGCAACGACTCGGCATGGATCACTACTCACGCCGCAAATTACCGATGAGTGGTTGCTTGAACACACCTTGAATCGCGATCCAGGCTGGAAGCGTTCCAACCAGCAAGACTCCGGCGAGTACAAGCAGCACCGAGAGCCACGGAAACGCCAGGCCCCGTTGAATCAACTGCGGCGTGACCGCCAGTACAGCTGGTAACAGGCCCGCGACGATGCCCAGGCAAACCAACCAGGCTGTCTCAAGGAGCGTCATCACCTGCAAATAGCGATTGGAAAAACCAATGGCCTGCAAAAGGGCATACTCGCGGCGACGCTCCCAGATATTCCGAAGCAGGACGGCTGTTAAACCAAACGTGCCCAACACCATGCCCAAGCCGCCAAGCGACTGGAATGTTGAGAGATAGGTATTCTGTACGCTGAAGAAACCGGCCAGTCGATCCTCGACATGGCCGACGTCGAATCCAAAGTCACCCAGATCACGCTCAAGCGCCGTTGACAGTGCGGCACTCGATTCGGCATGCGACCCTGCGGCGCTCAGCAGAAAGAACCCGTAGCCGGACTCGGATGGGAACATCTCTTTGAAGGCATCCTCGGCGACGACGATCTCATTCTGCAGCACGCTTCCACTGAGCAGGCCGACAAAAGTCAGTGGCCGTTGGCTTCCATCTTCGACATCCACCATCAGTTGTTTGCCGAGTCCGCTGTGCAACTGCCACATCACCGACGCTTCGTCACCGATGGCGGGGATGGAACCATCCGGGAGAGGCCTGGTGAGCAATGCCCAGGGATTGTTCTTTTCCAGTTCTGTCTCGGCTCGGCTTCCCGAAAACCGGAAACCGCCGCGATCGAGAAATGAGGCGTTCGCTCCCAGGATGCGCGGCCGAGTCGGCAAATAGAGATTCTGGCAACCCGCATCGTCGCCTCGACGAAGCCTGAAGGAAGCGAGGTCAACATCAGAGAGCGCAACCACCGTGTCATCCGACAGACCCAAGTTCTCGGCACCGCTTGCGGTGGTGAGATTGAACAAGACGGGAACCGCCGATTCGGCAAAGAGCGAATAGCCGCCGGTTCCTGACGCTTTATCGCTGGTGTCGAAATCCGAATTGACGCGAAAAGCTTGCAGTGCGGTAATCAGAAACGTGGCGGTTGCGAGCAACCCAATGGTCAAGAGGCTTCGGTCGGGATGCCGTAGCGCCTGTCGAAGTGCCACCGGTACGGCACTCCCAATGCCTGGGGACGCATCCTGAAAGCTCCCTGAGGATTGCCACCGCCAGCGGATTGCGGCAATCATACTCACCATGAGAGATGCACCGCCGAGAAAGAACGCCAGGGCGGGCGGTGGTGTTCCGACGACCATACCGCCGGCCAGCGTGCCCGCACTCGTGATGAAGGCGATCAGCATCAGCGGGAAGGCAAATCGAGAACGCTTGGCACCGGGTTCCAGACGGAATGCCCCCGTGAGCAGGGTATTCGGCGGAACATCGCGAACCTGACGAAGGGCCACGATCGCCGAACCCGCCGCGACGGCGACGGCAACCATCGCACCGATGACATAACTCATGGGTGCTGCGTGAACGACCAGGAAGGGGGCGTTGACGGCGTCTGACCACCAGGACTTCAATCCCGCGATCATTGCACCGGCGTAGAAACGGGCAAGCGGCAGACCGACGAGGGCGCCAATGACACCCACCATCAGGGACTCGAGCAGAAGCAGTCGCGAAACAGAGCGGGGGGCAAATCCGAGGGCCAGCATGAGACCGATCTGTCGTGTCCGCTGAGAAATGCCAAGTTTCAACAGCAGCGTGACCAGGAAGATTGCCGCAAAGATGAGGAAGAAACTGAAACCGATGAACAGGCCACCGAAGTCGGTACTCCCTGCGCCACTTTGCTGGGCACGCTCGCGAACCGGAACGACCTGCATGCCGGCGTCAGCCAGCGATGCCTGCTCAAGGACGGCATCAATCAGCCACTGATAAAAGGAAAACACGGATACGCCATCAGGCGGATACACCTGGATGGACGTGTGCGTGCCAAACCGGCTGGTCGCCGATGCCCACAGGCGATCCCCGTCGGCTGCGCAGATGAATGCCTTGGGGGTGGCACGGTAGGTTTCCCAATAGGCGTCGTCCTCGTCCTGGACTTTCTTCAAATCGACGGGAAATGGTGGATCCCAGTCACTGATACTCTTGGTGTTGGTGATGCCCGGATACTCCGGGGTCAGGCGTTCGTCAGCAAAGAAACCGTCGATGTCGACGATCCCGGCGATGCGAAAATCATGGTCGTATTCGGCGATCTCACCGAAGTCACCTGCCAGGTAGTAGCGCATCGTCAGGGTTTGACCAATCCCGCTATCCGACGACACGCCGAGAGTGTCGGCTGCCCAGCGATTCAGCAGAATGTCGTCACCTTGAAGGGCGTCAGGAAGACCGGCTTTCGCCAACCAGGAGGGGGGCACGGCCGCGACCGTGGAATACGGAATAGGCCGCGAGTCTGAGCTAACGCCGCCGGATAGCGACATGCTATTGGCGAGATGGGTGAAGATGGGAACAGCGGTCCCCTTCACGCTCGTGATAGCGCGAAGAAGCATGTCTTTCTGGCCGGTCGGAATCAGCATGGATTGGCTTTCGATTCCAACGTAGCCACGTGTGAGATCAATGCGGAAGTTCAATCCGAGATCGGCGGCCTGCAATTGGGATTGCACAAGTGTACCTAGCGTTTCGACCGCGGATTCATCTTCTGCATCAGCCAGCAAAAGACCGTTGATGCGGCCTTTCTGATTCAAGGCACGCTGCATCGTCGCGAGCTTCAGGAAAGCGTTGCCTCGCGCGGCATGCTGTGGGACAAGCGAGTAGGAGGCGACGCCATCGTTGGCCAGTACGGCCTTAACGGTGACACGAATGGACTCGGTTGCGGTGTCCCTTCGGCCGAGGAGCGTCTCTTCCGGGATGTTCTTCATGGCGCCCATGCGCAGGAGGACGGAGTCGCCCTTGACCGCACCAATCTGGGTGGCGAGCGCCTGATTCAGAATCACTTCACGATTGCCGAGTTCAGCCAGCGATGACTTCAGTGTTGCGTTGGATGGATCCCTTGCGGCGAAAGAATCAGTTACACCATAAACGGTGATATTCTCGGCACGGCGCTGCGATTCGGAATGCACGGCCGCGCCACGCGCAAGAAGTAGCGGAGCCGTCGGGTAGGTTGCCATCTCCGTTGCCAGGGCCTCACGAAAGGGCGTCTGTCCTGCAACGTGGACATCAACGTCTCCGAGGTTGCGGAGTGCATGGGCACGCAAACTTGAACGCATCGAATCGCCGACGATCAGTGCACCGGCGATCACAGCGCAGGCGATCATGACGCCGCCACCAGCCGCGAGTAGCGTTCGCCAATAGAAAATCAAACTGCGGGTAGCAAGCGTGGTTCGATTCACGACGCCGACTCGCTCAAATGGAGTGAGCCGTCACGCAAATCTGCCCGACGATCAAAATGGCCGGCGATCGTCTCGCTGTGCGTCACGACAACAAGTGCGCATTGCGTTTCCATGTGAATGCTCTTGAGAAGCTGTACGATCTTCTCTGCCGTTCGCTCATCAAGGTTCCCCGTCGGTTCATCTGCCAGCACAACTTCGGGGCTGTTGATCAGTGAACGTGCCAGT
>JBMYUM010000376.1:0-4370 GCA_049605375.1 Phycisphaerae bacterium
GTTCAATGTCTGGTTCAAAAATGCGACACGCTTTACTTTCACGGAGGACTATCTACGAGTCAGTACCCCCAATCACTTCATCGGCGAGTGGATTGAAAACCACTTCTCCGATGTCATCGCCCAGGCGGCCAATGAAGTCATGGGCGAGAACTACAACCTGAGCTTCGCCATCGATCCGGAGCTGGCGAAAGGTCTCGGCAAGAAGCAGCCTGATCGACAGGTTGCCTTCGTCAACAACAATCCGGAACGTGTTGCACGCGACCGAAAGAACGTGCAGCAGGTGTCGACCACCACGCGTCCGCGTGGGACGTTCGAGAACTTCGTCATTGGGAAATCCAATGAGCTTGCCTATGGCGCTGCCCAGCACGTCGTCGAGCATCCGGCGAGCCAGTACAACCCGCTCTTCATTCACGGAGGATGTGGACTGGGCAAGACGCACCTTTTGCAGGCCATCTGCAACGGGCTGAACGACAAGCGTCCGGAATTGCGGTGCCGGTACGTATCCGGCGAAGACTTTACCAACGACTATGTCTACGCGGTAAAGAGTCGTGAACAAGACGCGTTCCGCAAACGCTACCGTGATGTGGACGCGTTGATCATCGATGATGTTCACTTCCTCGCCAACAAGCGCGCGACGCAGGCCGAATTCCTGCAGACGCTCAAGGCGATCGATGGTCAACGAACGCAGATTGTGCTTTCATCGGACGCCCATCCGAAGATGATCGGGCACTTCTCCGAAGCATTGGTCAGTCGTTTCGTGCAGGGTATGGTCGTTCGAATCGACTCGCCTGACGTAGACGTGCGGGCTGAAGTTCTGCGGCGGCGTGCTCATCGACTCAAGGTCGAGATCCCCGATGCGGTTATCCACTACATCGCGGAGAACTTCCGCGCCAACATTCGTGAACTGGAGGGCGCCTTGCTGAAAGTCGTCGCCCATGCCCAGCTCTCGAAGCAGCCGCTGACACTCGGGCTGGCCGAAAGAGCCATCAAAGACCTGGTTCGCCAGACGGCTCCGGTGGTCATGCTGTCTGACATTGAAAGCATCGTTGCGATCTACTTCGGCCTGACGCCGGCAGACCTGCATACGTCGCGAAAGTCCAGGAACATCGCACTGGCGCGGGGCATTGCCATGTACCTCGCAAGAAAGCACACAGATATGAGTTACCCGGAAATCGGGCGATTCATGGGCAACAAGAATCACTCCACCGTGATTTTGGCCGCGCGGCGTATTTCCAAGATGCTGCAGGCCAACGAAACCGTTCGATGGCTGACGCCGGCTGGTCAGAAGGAACAGAATCTGGCCATCCTTGTCAGTGAGATTGAAGAGCAATTCGGATCGGGGCGAGGGTTGAACTCGACGCAAGAGGCGGCGACCCCCTCAAATGCGCCACCGGATGCCATTGCCGATGCGTGACGCGCGTACGGCGCCACGCTGATAACGGACGAGCCGGCTGTGTGCCAAGGAGTGGTGCACAGTCGGCTTTTTTATTGCCACTTCAATAATTGCTGGAATTGAGTATCGGACGCAAGATATTGGCACAAATCCTTGTCCGGACACACCATATACCGATAACGTTTGTCCATGGGGAGGCGACAATTGACGTCAAATACCCTATAATAAAGGTCGAGGAGTGGGAATGGAGGGTTTCAAAGCCTGAGTCATACGGCTGTCAGCGGCGGTCTGTATTGCGCCTGTCCCCACGATACCACGCGTCGAATAAGTACCTGACTGAGTCGAAAATCAACGTTGGCATCGCCGCATCGAAGATCGCGCAGCGATGGTGCAACCCGGCCGAGGACATGCTTGGCTGAAACCGGACCAAATCTGAGTCCGACAAACAGCATAGGGCAGCATCGGAAGCCGATGATGATAACGAAAAACGGGCCTCAGGAGGCCTCAAGGCACAATTCAGTGAACGTGCCTGACAAAAGCTGACAAATTAACGCAAGATGCGAGAGATCCCGTCCGGTAAGGGACCAGATTACGTTTTCTTGTTGTTGGCGGAACGTGTGATACGTCAATCCGTTGCCACCCGTCCGGATGACGGGTCGGCTGGGCGCAAGAGTAACGGGACCAGGATGGTCGTCCATGCGAACCAGGGCCGGATCAATATCGCTGCTTCTAGGGGTAGATGCGGGCCGTACACAACGCCGCTCATGGGGGTGTTAGACAGCTTGATGAAAGTGTCTGACACGAGATTTGTTTGAAATCGGGGAGCAAGACCGCGTAGCCCGACACTACTCGGTCGTTCCAAATGATAAAAACACTCCTTCCATATCTTAAGCTGTTTATTGAACAGCGAGCGCCAGCACCCATTTCAGGAAAATGGGAAAGTCTGGTACCTGATGAGGGCCGACATGTGGCGCCTCGTTGTAGCTGTGGGGGGAACAACATGTCCTTTCTGAATCTCGGCGCCCGGGGTCTGTCACTTCCGAGAGGGGGCAAACTACGCCTGATCAAGCCCGCCTGGTGCATAGCGGTCACCATGCTGGTATCAACGTATGCAACCGCAGATCAACCTTTCACGCGTAGAGGTCAACTCTCGAGTCTCAATCAGCAATTCTGTCGAAACGCCGCAGACTGCGATGACGGTGATGCCTGCAATGGCGTCGAAACCTGTCGTAGCAATCGGTGCGTGGGTGGAAGATCGCTTGATTGTGATGACGGCGTGTATTGCAACGGTGACGAGGTCTGTGATCCGACGCTCGGCTGCCTCGCGGGTGAGCCCGTCGATTGCGGCGACCAGTTCTGTGACGAATGGATGAACACCTGCGTCGATTGCCTCGACGGCTCGGACTGTGAAAACAGTGGGGCGTGCCAGGCACCGGCAATCTGTAGCGACGGCATGTGCTTCGAAGGGCCACAGTTGTCCTGCGAAGATTCTTTCGTTTGCACCATCGATTTCTGCGACGGCATTGCCGGCTGTTCCTACGAGTTGGATCACCAGGTGTGTGATGACGGCTTGTTCTGCAACGGTCAGGAATCGTGCGATCCGGAATTCGGATGTGTGGACGGCGAAGATCCTTGCCCAGGGCTCGTTTGCAACGAGATCTTTGATGTCTGCGGTTCGTGCATCAGCGATGCCAACTGCGATGACGGCCAGTTTTGCAACGGTGCAGAATACTGCCACAACGGCCAGTGCTTTAACGGAACGCCACCTTGTGTTGACGGTGGTTCCTGTAACGAACTGACCGAGTCGTGTGGCGAGTGCCAGTCGCATTCCGACTGTGACGATGGCCTGTTCTGCAACGGCGGTGAATTCTGCTTCCAGGGTGAGTGCATCTCCAGCACGCCTCCATGCGGTGAGGGGCAGTCGTGTAACGAGGCGACCAACACCTGTGCCAATTGCCAATCCAATGCCGATTGCGATGACGGCCAGTTCTGCAACGGTCAGGAATCGTGCTGGAACGGTAGCTGCCAGAACGGTACGCCGCCGTGTGGTTTCGGTGAAACCTGTCTGGAGAATGCGGACGTCTGTGTCGAATGCACGTCACACGCTGAATGTGATGACGGCTACTTCTGCAATGGTGCAGAGACCTGCTTCCAGGGCTTCTGCCAGAGCGGTAACCCACCGTGTCCAGCCGACCAGACCTGCCTTGAAAACGCGGACATCTGCCTTGAATGCACCCAGCATGCACAGTGTGATGACGGCTTATTCTGCAATGGTCAGGAAACCTGCTTCCAGGGTACCTGCCAAGCCGGTGTCGCACCTTGTGATGAAGGCGAATCTTGTTCGGAATCTGGAAACACCTGTATTGGCTGTGTCTCAAATAGTGATTGTGATGATGGCCTGTTCTGTAACGGTCAGGAATCATGCTGGAACGGCAGCTGTGTCAACGGCACCCCGCCATGCAGTGGTGGTGACACGTGTCTAGAAAACGCTGACGTTTGCGTCGAGTGCACCTCGAACAGCCAGTGCGACGACGGTCAATTCTGCAACGGCCAGGAAACCTGCTTCCAGGGTAGCTGTCGTGAAGGCACGCCGCCATGTTCAGGTGAAGGCACGTGTCTTGAGAACGCTGACGTTTGCGTCGAGTGTACCTCGAACAGCCAGTGCGACGACGGTCAGTTCTGCAACGGCCAGGAAACCTGTTACCAGGGTAGCTGCCAGAGCGGAACGCCTCCGTGCTCGGGTGGTGATACATGTCTGGAGAATGCGGACGTCTGTGTTGAATGCACATCGCACAGTCAATGCGATGACGGTCAGTTCTGCAACGGTCAGGAAACCTGTTTCCAGGGTAGCTGCCAGAATGGCGCGCCGCCTTGTTCGCAGGGCGCGACCTGCCTTGAAAATGCGGACGTTTGTGTTGAGTGCACTTCGAACAGCCAATGCGATGACGGTCAGTTCTGCAATGGTCAGGAAACCTGT
>JBMYUM010000377.1:0-4336 GCA_049605375.1 Phycisphaerae bacterium
CGGTTACTTTCAGGAGGGCGCGACCTACGAGATTCGCACCTCGCTGGGGCTGGAGGACGTTCCCTCCGGGATTCCGGGGGCTGTATTTCCAAACCGATCCGATCTGACATTCGAGGCAGTGGAATACCCGCTTCAAGGTGGGGATCAGCTCGATATCGAAATCTATGAACTGCGCGAACGGTTTATTCCATTCCGCATGTCGGCACGCGTTTCGCCGACCGGTTTCGTCAATATTCCGGTTGTCGGAAGAGTGGATGTCGCGGGAAGAGAAGTGGCGGAGTTCGAAGAGCATCTCAAGGAGATTCTTCGCGACCGGGACATCCTCAAGCAACCGCAAGTCACCATCATTCCGACCTTCTTGCAACAGGCGACCTATTCCGTCTTCGGTATTGGTGTTAGTGCTGCAAACAACGCACCGTTGCGTGCGGGTACGTTCCCGATTCTTCGGCCGGACCTGAAGATTCTCGATGCGATCAACCAGGTTGGTGGTCTTAATGAGTTCGTTACGGATGTTTTTGTCTTTCGTACGGACAAGCCGGATGAATCGGCCCAGCCACCTGCGCCTGTTGACTCGTCACAGACAGCGCCGCGGACACCGGAGCCCATGACGGAAACGGATGATGACGGTTCGATGGAAAGCGACAGGCCGAACACGCCTGAAGATCTGGATCGTGCCGCGCTCCTTGATGTCGTAGACCGTGACGATCCAGTCGACGAAACCACGGCGCCCGCGCAAGACCTTCCGGACGATCTGCTTGAACCGGAAAGCTCGGATCCGTGGATCTACGTTGACGGCGAATTCGTTCGTAATGACAAGTACAAGGGGCCGGGCGAGGACTACAGTCGGCAGGCGCTCGTTCTTGATGCGGTGACGCCCACGGTCAACTGGTCCAAAATCGCAGGTGAAGCGAATTACCGGATTTTGCGAATACCGGCCGAACAGCTTCGCGACGGAAACCCGGAAGCGAACATCTACGTTCGCGCGGGCGACGTCATTCGGGTCGTCAGTGGCGAGATCGGTGTCTATTACGTCATGGGACAGGTGAATCGCGTTGGCCAGTTTGCATTCAACTCAGAACCGGTCACGCTGAAGGCGGCCATCGCGGCTGCTGGTGGATTGGCGCCACTTGCATGGCCTGATCGGTGCACCATCTATCGCCGCCTGGGACAGCGCGAACAGATGATCCAGGTGAACCTTGATCGGATTTTTGCTGGTAAGGAACCTGACTTCTTTATTCGTCGAGCTGATATCATCAACGTGGGTACCCATCCGTTTGCTCCATTCCTGCAGCGAATTCGCGCCGCGTCATTGCCAACGATTACGAATGTGCTCGGCTACGGGTTTACGTATTCAAGGAACTTCGCGGATATTGATGCGTTCTTCCCGCAGAACAATCCGGCCAACCGACCGGACCCGATTCCGCAGTTGTTCCAGTAAGGTGAATCGTGCAAGTGGATAATCGAAATACGTTGATGACAACCACTTCGCCCGGGGCGTTTCTGACACCCGCCGCGTGGGCACGAATTGCCATCCTGGCGGCTATGCTCGCCTTGGTGTACTGGGATGTTCTTCGGGGAACGCTCGCCGGTCGGTGGATCAATGATCCCAACTGGTCGCATGGCTGGTTGATTCCCGTGTTCAGCCTCTACTTCCTTTACAGTAACCGTGAGGCACTGCGACGTGTCGAACCACGAACCAACTGGCTCGGCGGTCTGATCCTCCTTGCCGCGCTGGGGTTGTTTTTCTTTGCTGTTAATGTTCGGATGGCCTATCCGCAGGCCTTTTCAATCGTCGTTGCGATATTCGGTATCACGCTCTTGCTCGGTGGTGTGTCGCTCATCCGGCACACGTGGTTTCCGATTTGCTTCCTGTTCCTGGCCGTACCGCTCCCGCAGCGACTCTATGTGGAAATCACGCTTCCCTTGCGAGAGCTGGCTACGAAGGTGGCGACCGTGACGTTGCCCATACTCGTTCCGGGACTTTACGCCGAATCTCAGGCGGTGGTCATTGAGTATGTGCTGCCTGGTGCCGCTGCGACAAAAGGGCGACTTAATGTCGAAGAAGCTTGTAGTGGTATGCGTCTGCTTATGGCGTTTGTGACGCTTGGTGTCGCCATGGCCTATCTGCGGCCGCGGCCGACCTGGCAACGTGTCATCCTTGTTCTCAGCTGTCTGCCGATCTCCGTCATCTGCAACGGAATTCGTGTCACCGTGACCGGTTGGCTTCATGTGAAGGACATGTCAGAGTGGGCACGCGGTACACCGCACGAATTACTGGGTCTGGCCATGCTCGGCCTGGCGCTGGCACTATACGCATTGATCGCATTTATCTTGGAAAACTTGCTCGTGGACGCAACAGAAGATCATCAAGAGGCTTCATCCGCGAACGTTTCGGGTAGTGAACACGCGGGAGGCAAGGCATGACATCGTTTGGTCCGACCATCCAGGAACGTGTGGCACTTCCCAGTGACGTGGGCGGCTTGGGTAATGCAGACGGCGGCTTAACCGTCGGTGATATCCTTGGCATGCTTCGCCGTCGCATGATCACCATCATTCTGTTGACCATGCTCTTTTCTGCGTTGGCAGTCGGCGGATTCCTGTATTGGTGGTTCGTCATCCCCGGATACCGAAGCGAGTCCCTGATTGAGTTGATCAGTAACATCCCTGCGTCGCAACTTTCCGTTGATCAGGAGCGACTGCGCCGCGAGGAGCATGAGTCATTTGTGCTTTCCCAGGCAAAGTTGCTCAAGAGCCCGCGCGTGCTGTCGAAAGCACTCGCTCTGACGGAAGTCCAAGGCACAGATTGGTTTCGAGCGATCGACGATGGTCGTCATCTGCTCTGGCTTCAGGATGAACTGAAAGCCTCGCCCGTGCGAGGAACGAACCTGCTTGCGGTCTCCATGGAATGCCGTGACAAGGACGATGCGAAGGTCATTGTGAACGCCGTGGTTAACCAGTGGTATGACACGGTCAAGCAGACATCGACCCAGTTCTTCACCGCAGAGGCACTTGTCGCTGCGCGTGATGAGCGTGATGGTGTGACACGGCAGATCCAGACATTCCGAGAGCAGCTCCGGCGTATTCACGACCAGCTCGTTCCCGGTGTACTCGAGGATCCGGTCAACAACATCGTCCACCAGCGTGCCCGGAAGAATGCCGAGCAAATCGAAGTGCAGGAAAAAGAGCTGGCGCTCCTGTTGGAATACCAGGCGATCTATAACGATCCTGCCGGGGTAGCCATCACGGAAGAGGATCGGGCGCTGGTCGAACAGGACCAGCAGGTTCTTCTGGCTCAGGGGCAGGTGCAGTTGCTTGAATTGACCCGTAGTGCGGAAGGTGACCGATATGGGGAACAACACCCCTTGATGTTGCAGATCGACGCACAGATCAAGGCCGCGCAAGAGCAGCTGGATCAACTGCGAAGACAACGATCACGTGAGGTTCGTGCGGCACGACTTGAGCAGGTCAATACCGCTGTCGACGCGTCGCGTCAGGCGCTGCTCCTGCTGCGCGAAGATCAGGTCTCGGCGGAGGCGTTGCTGCAGGATCAGAGTCGACTGCTTCGAGACTACAATCTTATCGAAAGCGATATTGAGAAGAGCGAAACGCGACTGCTGGCGCTGGAAGATCACATCAGTAACCTGGACCGTGTACAACGCCAGCAATCGGCGATCAAAGTGAATATTGCACAGCCGGCGACTGATCCGCTTGTCCGTGCCAGTCCCAGGTTGTTGATCCTCCCGGCCGGGGTCGTCTTTGCGGTGATCATGTCCGTCGGTATCGGTCTGCTCTTCGAAGTCCTCGACAAATCCGTACGGACATCGCAGGACATCGTTCGTCATCTCGAATTGGCGATGCTGGGCGCCGTACCTGATCTTGACGACGAAGAAGTGCGTATCGATCAGGTGGAGACCGCCGTGGTCAGTGAGCCGCGATCCATGGTGGCTGAGGCCTTCCGTCGTATTCGAACAAACCTGCAGTATAGTGCGCCGGTTGATCGCCAGCGGACGGTGCTTGTGACGAGCCCGCGTCCGGACGACGGCAAAACAACGGTGGCATGCAACCTTGCCATGGTCGTTGCCCAAAGTGGACGACGCGTCCTTCTTGTCGATGCCAACTTCCGTCGACCGGGTATCGCGCCGATTTTTGACAAACCGGCGGTCCCGGGCTTGAGCAACCTACTGATCGGCGAAGGGAATCTGACGGGCCATATCCTGAAGACCGATCAGCCCATGCTGGATGTTCTTACCAGTGGTCCCGTCCCACCCAATCCGGCGGAGCTTCTGAGCAGCGAGATGACAGAGAAGTTCCTGGCAGAAGCAAGAGAGAAGTACGA
>JBMYUM010000378.1:0-4327 GCA_049605375.1 Phycisphaerae bacterium
CGCCTTGGTCAATTTTGAGGTGGACGCATCTGGACGTCGCCATTCGTGGCACGTCCGCAGGACGGAAACAAGTTCGTTGAAGCAACAGTGTACGATCGGTCGTGACGTGGAAATCGGTGGGCGCGGGCTCTTTACCGGAGAACCGGTCACCATGCGCGTCCGCCCCGTTCCCGCCCACACGGGAATCGTCTTTGTACGGACCGACCAATCCCCCCCCATTCGCATTCCCGCCCTCGTGGAGCACGTTTCCAAACGCTCTCGACGCACGGCGCTGCGGAACGGAACCGTAGCGATTGAGACGGTTGAGCACTGCCTCTCTGCTTGCAATGGACTGGGGTTGGACAACGTTCAGATCGAATTGACCGGAAATGAGATTCCCGCCATGGACGGCAGTTGCCTGCCGTTGGTGGAAGTGATCAAGGACGCGGGTATCGAAGAGCAGGAGGCTATCTCTGCGTCCTATGTGGTGACGGACATGGTTCGCGTGTCGGACGGCGACAACGAGATCATTGCCCTTCCGCCTTTGAAGCCCGACGACGACTTTCTCGAAATCACCTACGACCTGGATTACGGCCCGACCGGCCCGATCGGACGGCAGATTTACCGCATCACGGTTACGCCCGACAGCTTCATCTCCAATATTGCCCCTGCCCGCACGTTCGTTCTCAAGCAGGAAGCCGAGGCGCTTCGAGCGGCCGGGCTTGGCAAACACCTCAAGCCGAGTGATGTCATCGTGTTTGGTGACGACGGGCCGATCGAGAATACGCTACGCTTCCCGGACGAATGTGTCCGTCACAAAATACTCGATGTCATTGGCGACCTGGCCCTCTTTGGCTGCCGTATTGTCGGCCGCGTGTATGCCCGCAAGAGCGGTCATGCGTTGAATCATTCGCTGGTTCGCGCCCTGAAGCAACAACGCGCAGCGACAGAACGCGAGCGTCGGCTCGTCGCCGCTCCCGAACTTGACATCGATCGGATCCACCGCATCCTGCCGCATCGCTATCCGTTTCTGCTGGTGGATCGTGTCATCAATGTTGACGGGCCGCGGCGGGCCATCGGCATTAAGAATGTCACCATCAATGAGCCGTTCTTCAGCGGCCATTACCCGGGTAATCCCATCATGCCGGGCGTCTTGATCATTGAAGCGTTGGCGCAGATGGGCGGGGTGCTGCTGAGTCAGGTTCTTGAGCACAAGGGCAAAGTTGCGGTGTTGCTGAGCCTGGACAAGGTCAAATTTCGACGTGCCGTGCGTCCCGGCGACCAGCTGGAGCTGGAAGTTGAGAGCATCAAAGTTCGGTCGTCGACAGGTCACGTGCGTGGGATCGCACGGGTGGCCGGTGAAATGGCAGCGGAAGCTGAAATCAAGTTTATCCTGAAGGATGCTGAGTGATCCCATGGGAGAGAATCCGGGCATGAGTATCCACCCGACAGCGATCATCGAACCCGGCGCATCGCTTGGCGAAGGGGTCGAGATCGGCGCTTTCAGTTACATCGGACCGAACGTCATTCTGGGAGATGGCTGCAAGATCCATCACCACGCAACGGTTGACGGGTACACAACGCTCGGAAAGGGTTGCGAGATATTCCCGCAGGCGCTCGTTGGGCTGCAGCCACAGGACTTGAAGTTCCGTGGCGAGCGAACGGAATTGATCATCGGCGATGGCAATACGATCCGCGAACTGGTGACGATTCATCCGGGCACTCAAAACGGTGGCGGCGTCACGCGAATCGGAGACGGGAACCTGCTCCTGGTCGGCGTCCACGTCGCGCACGATTGTCATATCGGCAACCATTGCATCATCGCCAACTACGTTCAGTTCGCCGGCCATGTTCACGTGGAAGATCATGTAAACATGGGTGGGCACTCCGCTGTTCATCACTTTGTGACGATTGGCAAACATGCCTTCATCGGCGGCATGACGCGGGTCGCCGCGGATGCACCGCCCTTTATGGTTGTCGTCGCGGCACGTGGTACGCGATCGGAGATTCGTATGGTCAATGGCGTGGGTCTGCAACGATGCGGCTACACCAATGAAGACATAGCCGCCCTGAAGACGGCGTTCATGAAGCTCTATTCGCGCAAGGCGCGCGTCGATGCATCCCCCATTCGTGATCGCGTCATCGCACTACTCGAATCGCAGGGCCTGAACACCAATGTCGAGTATCTTTGCCAATTCCTCATGCGATCTTTCGATCACGGGCGGCATGGCCGCTACCTCGAATCACTTCGCCCGGACCCGGTCCATCGAAAGACCTGGAAGCCGGGACAAGACTACACCCTGACCGTCAATGTGGTGGGTGAAGGAAAAGTAGATCGCATGAACAGCGCCGAAGTGGGCACGGAATACGAAACCTGCCAGCTAACGGCTTCACCCGCACCGGGGTGGCGCTTCGCAGAATGGGACGGTTGCCTGACCGGAGCCGGCAACCCGCAGAATGTGATTCTTGATGGCAACAAAGATGTTACAGCCATCTTTACCAACGGACCGTCACGATCATGACACAGCCTGTCCCTGTTGCAGTCTTTGGTGCCGGCCATATGGGTCGTCACCACGCTCGTATTTACAGCGAACTTCCCGAGTCCCGTCTGGTGGCCGTGATCGACCCTGACCTCGATCGCGCCAAAGCCATGTGCGACCAACATGGCGGTCAACCGGCAACGAGCATCGACGACATTACCGAGGAGATTCAGGCGGCATCCGTCGCAGTTCCGACTGTGCTTCATGCCGATGTCGGCATCCCCTTGATGGAGCGAGGCATACACATCCTCGTCGAAAAGCCACTGGCACAGGACGTGACAACGGCAAAGCAACTTCTTGAAGCCTCGCGTCGGTTTGATCGCGTGCTGCAGGTCGGCCATTCGGAGCGTTTCAATCCGGTCGTCCAAGCCATGCTAAGGCTGGAAGTTACTCCTCAATTCATCGAGGCCGATCGGATCAGTCCTTTCACGTTTCGCAGTGCGGATGTTGGCGTCGTGTTTGATATGATGATCCACGACATCGATATCGTCCTTCACCTCGTGCGCGACCGTGACTACACCGTTGATGCCGTCGGGGTGAGCGTGCTCGGCGATTGTGAAGATGTTGCCAACGCTAGAATTCGCTTCAGCTCGGGAACCGTCGTCAACCTGACGGCTTCCCGTCTTGCCCTGAAGACCGAGCGTAAGATCAGGTTGTTCTCGCCTTCGTCGTATATCACCATGGACTACCAGAAGAAGTCAGGCATCGCGATCAAGCTCGATGACAATCTCGACCTTCTGAACATGGCCCGTGAACGGAACTTTGAAGATCTCTCTCAGATGGCGCACCTGGACTACGGGTCCATGGTTAAGATCGAGCCCCTGCAAGTCACGGACATCGAGCCGCTTCGTGCCGAATTGAGCTCATTTCTGAAGTCGGTCGCGTTTGGTGAGGAAGTAGCCGTCAGCGCCGATGAAGGTGTCGCTGCCGTTGATCTTGCCGAGCGCATCACCCGACAGGTACGCGAACAGAATTGGGTGGTCGAAAACAAGAGCTGACGCCTGGCAGCGGCATGGCTGCTAGACCGCAACGGCCGAACAAGTGTCACCACCTGTCGACAGGCTCGGGCGCTCTCGTGTCGCCCTGACAGGTGTGCCACGGGACGGTTCGGGGATCGGCACGAACTCCGAAATGCGTTCAGCAATGACGGCGGCATCACCTGACTTGGACACCAGCCCTTCCGCGCCGAGTCGCGCCACATTCTCCCGCTGCACCCACGTACAGGACGAGCTGAGGTAGAGCACCGCCATGTCGCGGCCTCTTTGATTCATCTGTAACAGCTCGTGGAAGTCCAGCCCGCAGTAGACCGGTGAGTCAATGTCCAGCGCAATCAGATCAGGCTTGATGGTAAAAACGAGGGCCGCCGCCATTTCCGAATTCGGAACGATGGTGGCGCGGTGACCGCGTTCGCGCAAATGCCGCCCGATGCGAGCGGCTAGCCGCGCATTTCCTTCGACAAGCAGAATGGTTGCCAAACTTCCCTCCGAGACTTTCGAAAGTCGAGATCTGCGCGAACGATGCCCGCACATTTGGATGATCACGTCGAGGGAAGCTTACAATGTAGAGTTCAGGAATCCGCTCAAAAATGAACGCTATTCTTCCTGGTCGATAATACGTTCTTCATCAAGCTCGAGGATCAGTTCCCTTGCACGGGCGAGCAGATCACCACCCGCCTGATCACTGGGAAGTACGTCCTTGAAGAATTCACTGAGCCGCTCGTAGTCTTCAACCGCCCGGTAAAAGGCAACGCCAAGTGCATCGGCATTGATGCCGAAGGCGCTCTCGGCGAGTTGACGCAGATTGGATGT
>JBMYUM010000379.1:0-4326 GCA_049605375.1 Phycisphaerae bacterium
CTTGGTCAAACCGTGCGTAGAGTTCGATCCTCTTCCAGCCGGTGGCATGGGCAAGCAGGACTTCACAGGCCAGTCGCGGCTCATCCAGCTCTTTCCGCTGAAAGAATTCAGTCGTCCACTGCATCAGTCTCTGGACCGTCCATGTTCCATTGGCTGCATCCGTGCGATTTGTCATGAGGTCTTTATTGTAGCAACGGGCGGCGGAAATCGGAAGATGGTGAATCCAGTGTTATTGGGTGGAGTGGGTGTGGGTTGACTGCGGAAAGTCGGTGCAGAACGTGCGGGCGTGTGCTTGGGCCGTGGCTTTTCGGCATTAGATGCCGTTCCCATGATCGGGCTTGCGCCGACGTATTTTCTGGTCGTCGGGTCGGCAAGGGTGTACGTTTTGAACATTCACGGTACCTTTTGACGCTGGTAAGGATTTCGAGGACGCATTCTCCCTTTACTTGGGAGATGCTGGCGAAGGGAGTGTTTGAGATGCGAAGCGCGAGGATGATGCGTTTGATGACACTGGCCATGACCGGTGGCATGCTGCTCCAGGCGACCGGTTGTACGATTACGGTTTTGGACGTGATCAACACTGCCTTGCTTGGCGTGACCGCGGCTGGTGCCGTCGTGATTATCCAGAACATTTAGCGTAGCGAATTCGTTGCGTTGATCCGGTCAGCGTCGATCCGGTCGGCTTCGACCGTTGGCCCGGATTCTGCAGGCTGTCGTCGGGCTTTTCGGATTCCTGGGCCCGTTTCGATATGCCGCTGGCATTCGGTTCCTGACATGTTCTTCGGCAGTCCTCTGCGTCCCTCCGGTTGATGGCCGGTTCCGGCGTTCGTTGACGTGTCTGGTGGTCCGTCTATACTTCCGGTTTCGAGCCGAATTCGGGCTGCTTGCGTTGGAATCCCGCTCAACGATGTTGGGCGTCATGGGCTGAACCGGGCCTGATGTGGTATCCGGTCTGGGCGACCGGGCGGCACTGATTTCGGGTTTGGATGTAGGAAATGAGCCATGCATGGCGAATCCCGCCGGCGTCGATTGGCTCCTTGCCGAAACCAGCTGTAATCTATTGCCTTGCAGGGGCTTATATGCCTCGTAGGGGCTTGTCTGGGTCGGGGTATGCTGGATTCAGATAGTCTGGGCATAGATATTCTTACGATCTCGGTCCTCGGCGCTTCGTTCACACGATTTGGTCTGGCCTTTGTCAGCCTACCTGTTTGGGAGTTTCTCATGCGAATCACCGGCCCAATCTCCGGTTTCTCGCGGGTTGTCGCACTGACCCTGGTTATCGTCTCTGTTTCATGGCTGGGTCATCCGGCGTCGGTTTCTGCTCAGAGTGACGGGCAGAATGCGTTGTCCGACGTTGCGCCGCCGAAGCTCTTTCAGGACTTCCTTTACTACGCCCGCCTGGGTCGCTTCACGCTGGCTGACAAGCATGCGGAAGCGCTGTTGAGCCATGAGAATCTTGACCCGCTGCAGTTGCTTGAGGTGGCTGACAGTGATCGTGCGGCGGTCGACACGTTGCTGATCCTTGTGAAGAACAATGCGGTGGGCAACAAGGCTCAGCGTATTTTGTCGTTGCTTCGCGAAGGTGAGATTGCGGCGCGGAAGCAGCCTGAGCGAATCCGAACGAATATCGAGAACCTCGGTGGTTCGCCTCAGCAGAAGTTCGTTGCGATGCAGAATCTGGCGTCGTCCGGCGAGTATGCTGTGCCGGCGTTGGTCGGTGTGCTGCACGATAATCGTCGGGAGAGCTTGCACCTCCCCGTCCGTGACGCGTTGGTCGCGATCGGCAAACCGGCGGTTACCCCGCTGTGTATTGCTCTCAGTTCCAGCAGCGATTTCGTAAAGGCAACGATTATTGATGTCCTTGGGCGATTGGGCTACGAGCATGCCGTTCCCTTCTTGCGTCAGATGACCGTGGACGGATCGCTTTCGCAGGAGCTTCGAGCGGAAGCGGCGGAGGCTATCGATCGTATCGCTGAGCTTCGTGGGCGGCCGTCGCCTGGTGAGCCGGATGATCTGTTCTTCAAGCTTGCCGAACGGTACTTCGACGAGGATGACACGGTTCGTGCCGATCCACGTTTGGATGATGCCAACGTGTGGTTCTGGGACAGTGATAACCAGACCTTGGTGGCAAGCGTTGTTCCGACCAAGATTTTTGGGTCCGTGATGGCGATGCGCAGCTGTCAGAATGCGCTGCGTTTGCGTGAAGACAATGCCGGCGCTATTTCTCTCTGGCTCGCCTCCAATATTCGCCGCGAAGGGCGCCTGGGTTTGAACGTTGAGAGCGGTGATCCAGGCCAAACGGGCGAGACGGACAGTACCCGTCCCGCGGTTTTCCCTCGTGCATTGTACTTTACGCAGGCGGCCGGTCCTCGTTATGCCCATCAGGTGCTGGCGCGTGCCGTTGCGCTGGGCGACGCGTCGGTTGCACTTGGCGCAATTGAAGCGTTGCGAATCACCGCCGGCGAGGCCTCTTTGATCGGTTCGCCGGGGGATCGGCTTCCGCTTGTTCAGGCTTTGAAGTTCCCGAATCTTGTCGTTCGAACGCGCGCAGCATTGGCGCTGGGCTCTGCCTTGCCGCGAACGCCGTTTGAAGAATCTGAATTTGTGATTCCGCTTTTGGCGAACGCGTTGACCTTGACCGGTCGTGAGTCCCTGCTGGTTGTTGATCCGGATGAATCAAATTTGAATCGCGTGGTGGATGCCCTTCGATCGGGCGGCCGCGTCGTTGTCGGAACCAGCGATCTCTATTCCGGTTTGAGCCGTGCTCGTGAAGAAATGCAGAGCGTTAACGGCATTTTTGTTTCGTCGGCGATTGCAAGCCCGGATGTGTCGATTGCCCTTCGTCAGATGCGAAACGAAGTGAGCTTCGCACAGACGCCTGTTGTTATACTGGCAACGGCTTCGCAGGAAGGTATGGCGCAGACCTTGGCCGGCTCAGACCTTTATGCTGAAAGCGTACCGAGCTCGGCAAGTGCATCGGCGTTGATGGACGGGCTGGCTGCCGTACGTGGTCGAACCGGACAGAATCCCATGGATGGTGACCTTGCAGAGTCGATTTCGCTTCGCGCCGCCGAAACGCTGCGTGAGATTGGTCTCGACGGTCGCACGGTTTTCGATTTCCAGCAGGCAGAGAAGTCCCTCATGGCTGCGATGGATCAGGGTTCAGCCAAGTTGGCCGCGACTTGCGGTGGTGTACTCTCACTGATCGCGACGTCTTCGGCGCAGGCGGGTCTGGCGGCTTACGGTATTGATGGAAATCGTGATGGCAGTCTTCGCATTGCGATGTTGAACGCACTGGCGGAGTCGTCCAAGCGTTTTGGTAACATGCTCGACGAGCAGATGATCGGTGAGCTTGTTTCGCTCGCAAAGGAAGAGCCGGATCTCGCCATTCGGACGGCCGCCAGCGAGGCGTTGGGTGCGTTGAATATCGCCACCAACAAGGCCAGCGAAATTATCCGTGGATTCTATCTGGACTAGCTTGCCCCCGGCCTTGTCGTCGGAGCGACATCATTTCGAACGCGAAAGTGGAGATGATGCGTAACGTTGTCATCTTCGCTTTCGAAAACCCTGGGGAGCTGACGCCCGCATGTCGGTCACGTTTTGGGCCCGTTACGGCAAACGGTTCTTTGACGCTCTGGTCTCAGGGCTGCTCCTCATACTGTTATCTCCATTATTGATCATCACAGCCATTCTTGTGGCGCTGACCAGTCCCGGTCCTGTGTTTTTTCTTCAGGATCGCGCGGGCATTGGTGGTCGTGCTTTCCGTATTTACAAGTTCCGAACCATGCGTGGAGATCGGAAGCCGGACCCGAATGAGATCGTTCCACTTCAGCATTCGGACATCACGCCCATCGGGTGGTGGCTTCGGCGTCTGAAGATCGACGAATTGCCGCAGCTGTTCAACGTCCTCGTCGGTGACATGTCATTGGTCGGGCCTCGACCGACGTTGCCGGACCAGGCGGCTGCTTATGATGAATTCAAGCGTCAACGTCTGATGGTGCGTCCCGGCATTTCGGGGCTGGCGCAGATTCACGGAAATGCGTCGATTTCATGGGAACAGCGAATTCTATTCGATGTGGCTTACGTCAAGGCGTGCAGTTTCGTCCTCGATTTTTCCATTTTGCTGCGAACGGTGCTGGTGGTCGTTGGCGGTGAATCGCGACGGGCCATAGCGTTTCAAGACACGCCCTATGCGCGCCATGTTGAGATTCCCGAGGGGTATGAACCGCCTGCCGCTTCCTAGGCCGTACCTCACGGGGACGTGTTCACGCTGAGCCTACTATTGGCGGCGTGGCTGAGCTAATCCGACACATCTTCACGACCGAT
>JBMYUM010000380.1:0-4299 GCA_049605375.1 Phycisphaerae bacterium
TCCGCCGATTCTGCTGGACGAGGGCCGAAACGTTCGTCGTATTCCTCATTCCACCAGACTTTTCCCCGCGTCAAATCGTAGTCCCAGATACCGTTGGTCGTGGCCAGGACGGCCATCCGGAATCGCTCAGCCTGAACAAGGGCCTCATTCAATTGCGAATTGTCCAGCGAGAACACAGGCTGCCGATGGGGATCGTCCGGCGGACGAAGCGGCAAGCCGCGAATCACGCCAAATGTGGACGACAGCGATCCATCAGCTTCGTAACGATGCTGAGCTTCTTCCCGATACCAGTGGAAATCACTGTCTGCGTGCCGTAACCGATAGTCGCAGGACAAGCGTTGTTCCACACCCCCTGAATGCTGGAAAGTCGCCTCATAATGTGAATAGTCGTCGGGATGGATCAGGGCGACAAAGTCTGCACGTGTGGCAGGTAGATCGGAGGCGACATACCCCAGGATTGCGACGGAATCGCCAAACCAACGAATGCGATCTTCAATGGCGTCGTATTCAAAAGCCAGACTTTGCGTAACGGACATGATCCGATCGGCGACGTCGTCGCACGATACGGAATTCAATGCCTGACTCTGCTTCGAGTTGCGTGGCGATTGATCCAATGCTGATCTCAATACCGAACGCGATGGCGATAGGAAACAAGAATGGGACAGACCACCGCACGAAACCTGGTGCAGCAATTTATCAACACCGCATGCCATGGGCCTGACATTGACAACAAAGCGAGTCTAATCGGTCGCGGGTGGGGTTTCAAATGAAATTCGTACATCGAACAGCACCATCATACCGATCATGACACGTCGCGCGAACGGTGATAAGCTGGTCAGGGAATACCCAGCCATGACAGTTCCCAGCTATGACAGATCATAGTCGCGATGAGACCGAACGGCACGCGGTTGATCAGGACGGTCTTGGCGTGATCGTTTAAGGTAGCACGTTTTGTCATGAACCCATCAACTTCCTACCTGCCCTCGCAGAACACGACGACCGTCGACGCGTCCATCGCATCCGCCGTTTGGTACCGCATCTCAGCCGTCATCGGACTGTTGATCCTAACCAATCTGCTGGCATCGTTGCGGTCAACATTGGTCGGCCTGCAGGTTGAACGGGAGGATTCAAAGTTGATTCCTCTTGCTTTCCTTGTGCTGACGGCATACGAGTTCGGCGCCCTGATCTGGCTGACCGGTCGAATTCGGGCCGGACTCGCACTGCCATCTGTCTGGATCTTTGGCAATGTTGTCATCGAATGCAGCTTTCCGACCACGCTTATCGTTCTGGTCTGGTTTTCCGGAATGGCCACCGCCGAACAGATCATTGCGTCACCCATCCCTGCACTCTACGGCATGTTCATTGTGCTGTCGGTACTCCATCTCAAACCGATCGTTTGTCTTGTCGGCGGGACCGCCGCTGCACTAGGCTACGCGGTCGTGGTCATCGCCGCCGTCTACGACATGGCGGGTGATAGCCCACCCGGAATCATAACAATCTCACTTCGATTGTTGTCAGCGGCAGTCGTGTGGATCACGGCGCTTGCAGCCGCGCTCGTCGCGAATCGAGCACGCCACTTCGTGCGGACCGCTGTGATGGAAGCCGGTCAACGCGCACGCGCCGAACGTGAGTTGGCGACGGCCGCGCAAATTCAGAAGAGCCTGATGCCGGATGAACACGCGCGGCTGAAGGGGTTTGATATCGTTGGATGGAATCGGCCCGCCGATGAAACAGGTGGTGATTACTTTGATTGGGTTGAGCTTCCAGATGGATCGCTCGCCGTCATCATCGCCGATGTGTCAGGGCACGGACTGGGGCCCGCCATGGTGACGGCATTCTGCCGTGCCTATGCACGCATGGCACTGCGAACGGATGGTGATCTCGTCAGGGCCATCACCCGGCTCAATCAGGAAATGGTCGATGATCTGGGACACAAACGGTTCGTGACCTTTGCGGTAGCACAACTGCGACCCGACGAATCCAGAGTTGCGATGTACTCCGCCGGACACGGCCCCATCTTCATCACCAGAAAACAGTCGAATGCCATCGAATCCTTTGACGCAGACTCACTTCCACTTGGCATCACGGATACGTTGCTTACCGAAACCGTTACGGAGCATCAACTCGATACCGGTGACAGCCTGGTGTTCCTGACCGATGGTTTCTTCGAATGGGCAAATGCGTCTGGCGAACAGTTCGGTCTCGATCGCCTTCAACAGTCACTGACGCGCCATGCCAAAAAGCCGGTCCAAGATCTGGTATCAGAACTGCTCAATGATCTGGAGGCATTCGTGGAAGGTACGCCGCAACCAGATGATCTCACCATCGTCATCGCTCGACGAACGTCGTAAGCGACACGTGGCAAAACGCGGATTCAGGTGGGATGACGCCCGGAACGTGCAGCACATGCACGCCATGACAAAGCGAGGCCCGACCGATAATCCGCGCGGTGACCGACGTGCATCGTACCGATTATCGATGTGTACCGACCACTCGCGGTCTTCCCGATCCCTGCCGATAGAGAAGAGTCGGGACCTGATGTACAGACGGAGTGTGTCTGTCATCGAAGAATGAGGTGCCAGGCGAGCAGCCCTTGACCGGTACGGTCACAGGCCGTGTAGCTGATGGAGCGTGAATACCATGGAACTGTCCGCAGCAGGAATCTCCGCGTTCAAGGCACAGCAGGTTCAGGAACAGGTAGGCCTGGCCGTCATGAAGAAAAGCCTCGATGCCGCCGAACAGCAGGGGCAGGCCGCAATCCAGCTCATCGATGCCGCTGCACAGGTCGCCGAGGCCACCGCGCCGAATACTTCCTCCAAAGGCCTCGACATCATCGCATAACCCTCCTTAACGGTCGCAAGCCGACCATTCACGCAACAAACGACGAATAGAATTTCTCATTCAACCGCGACGGAGGGAGCAACCGCTGCAAGGGAAAGGTGCCCTCCTTGGCTCACAATCCTGATGGAGATGGGCCGGCTTGCGCCGGCCCGAGAGAGAACGCGAGAGGTGGGGGACCTCTCGCCAACACTAACGACAGCCGATCCCCAAGCGCTCACACGCAGCATAAATAAATATGACCACAGCATCCCGCACAGGGATGCCGCACTTGTCCACGACGGAAAGTCCGATAGCATGCCTGCACGAGTGACCTGACTCATGATTCGGCCCTCTCGTTTTCAGACAGATGAGATACCGAGTCTTTTCCTGGAATGAGCCGATCCTCAAGGTTCAATCCACGTTGACGACCCGAGGAAACGAACGACATGAATATTGGATTGGTGACCTGCCGCATCTTGCCCGAGCCGGATCCCGACAAGGACCTTCTACTCGAATCACTTCGGACTCGAGATCTTTCGACCGAGTGGGTCGCTTGGGACGACGCCGATGTCGATTGGTCTGCTTTCGACCACATCATCCTTCGGTCGACCTGGAACTACCCGCAGGCGTTCGACAAATTCCAGACCTGGTTGAAACAGGTGCAGAATCAAACATCACTCTGGAATCCCTATGAGTTGATTCGATGGAATCTGCATAAATCATACCTTCCCGAGCTGTTCGACAAAGGCGTGTCGACCATCCCTACCGTCTGCCTGCCCGCGGGGCAGGAACAGAGCATGGAACGCATCGTATCGGAAAAGGGCTGGGGAGCGGTTGTGGTGAAGCCGGCTGTCTCCGCCGGTTCCTGGTTGACGCGAAAGTTCGATCATGCAACTGACGGGCAGATGTTCCTGAGTGAAATGCTGTCGGAACGTGATGTCTTGATCCAGCCTTACATGCCCGCAGCCGCGCAGGGATTGGAAGCGGCCATCATCGCCATCGACGGTGAATTCACGCACGTCGTTCAAAAGAGCTCACGGTTCGCCGGTGACGATGAATCGGTGTCACAGGCGCGCCCGTTGACGGACCGGGAACGCGAGTTTGCAACGAACATCATGGCCCAGGTGCCGCAGCAAACGCTCTACGCACGCGTCGATGTGATACCGGATGAGTCAGGCGAATTGCTGCTCGCTGAGCTTGAGTTGGTCGAACCGTCTTTGTTCCTGAAACAACACCCACCGGCACTTGAACGATTGGCCGATGCGATCAAACGGCTGAACAACAGGGCATGACGATGACGTCGCCGATGCCGGCCGCGTGGCTATGCACCACGTTGGTAACTGCCATCGCAAACGTTCCATCATAGAGACGCGGCTTCGTCAATGCGACGCTGCTGTTCCTCCGGCGACAAGTCTTCCGTGTGCGTGGCGATCCACCAAAGCGTTCCCCGCTGGTCGGCAACGCCGCCGTAACGCTCCC
>JBMYUM010000381.1:0-4297 GCA_049605375.1 Phycisphaerae bacterium
GTAGTAGCTTGCGAGTGCTTCCAGGATTCCCGGATCACCGTCGTTGGTTTCCTCTGCCAGTTCTTCCATGATGCTGGTGGCTCGGGTGATATCACGTATTTCCGGGCTGGCAGCCGTTGCATAGATTCGAGCTTCGAGTCGTCGGAGTTGCAGGGTCTGGCTGTTGTTTCGTTTTGCTGCTTCCACCAGTTGGATTGCGGTTGCGGTGCGTGCATCTGCGGCTTCCGTATTGCCGGATCTGATATCCAGATGGACCACGTCCATGAGCAGGTTGCCGTACTTTGCCTGTTCGGACGTGTTGTCGGGGTCTTTCAGATAGAGGCTTTCCACGATGTGCAGTTTCCGGCGGAGCAGTTGATCGGCGAGTGCCTTGTCCCCCTCGGCACCTGCAATGCGCCTGCGTTTCGAGAGGTATGAATGATAGATTCTCAGGTTCCGAATTCGATCGGGGGCGATTTCCATCAATGGGTCGATCAACATGCCGGCTTCGTCAGCGTGCATGCGTGCGGCGTCCAGGTCTCCCATGTGTATCAACGTTGACGACAAAGAGAGATGTGCTGCTGCCAGATTCCGCCTGCTGACGATGTTCTGAGGTTCGAGTTCGAATGCCTGCTGGCTGAATCGGACGTCTGCGCGCTGGTGCTCAACGGTTTTTTTCCAGTCCTGCCGTCGCGCGTATCGGCCGGCGACGTTTCGGTGGGCGCGGCGGAGGGCATGCAGTGTCTTGGGAATATCAGGGTAATGCAGTGACAGGTTTTCTGACGCTTCCAGCTGGTTTTGAAAAAGCTGGTCTGCGGTCTCGGGATCACCATTGAGACGGGCGAGACCACCGAGGCGTTCGTAGCTCCACGTCAGGTTGTCCATGAACAGGCGGTTTCTGGGGGCTTCTTCCACGAGTTTCAGATCGATCTCGAATGCCTGTTGATAGAGCTTGGCGGTCGACTCATTGAATCCGAGATCTTTCAGGATGTCTCCGACGCGTACCAAGCTGATGGAGAAAGCGACCAGCAGGTCGTGGTTGTCGGGTTCTTCTTTGACCAATTCTTCATAGAGCGTAGCGGAGTGCTGGTGACGTCCCAGTGCGCTTTGTTGTCGGCCCAGTGCGTGATCGATATCACCAAGTCCGGCCAACGCTTTGGCGCAGTCGCGTCGAAGCGACGGGTGGTTGTCCAAGTCTTCGAGTAGCGACTCGAGGCCAAGGTATGCTCGTTCCAGGATGCTCTCTCGGATCGTTTCGCCGCCGACGAGTCCGGTCAGTTGGCTATCGACATCACGAAGCACGAGCTGAATGGTCTCGTGTGACTTCTGGAAAGCGTCGCGCATCTCCTTTGTCGTTTGGTCTGCACGGATCTCTGCCTGAACGGCGCGACCGTACAACGCGGTCATTGTGACGGCGTATATCACGGTCGCAACGACAGCGGTTGCCCCGACCAGGATTTTCGCCTTGTGCTTTCGGATCAGTTTCGACGTGACATACCACTGTGTCTGACGCTGCGCCGAAATCGGCAGGTCTTGCCGGTATCGTTCGAGATCAATGAGGATAGCGTCGACGGTCTGGTAGCGGTCGCTCTTCTCCCTGGCCAGGCATTGCATGCAGATTGCTGCCAAGTCTTCATCGATTTCGGATCTGTGCGTGCGTGGATTGTCGACATCTCCCTCGATGATTGCCCGGATCTTGGTGATCATGGGTAGATCGCTGTCGACGGCTGTTCTTCCTGTCAGGCAAAAGTAGAGGACGAGTCCGAGTCCATGGATGTCCGTTCTGATGTCGATGGCATCTGCGTCGCCTGCGGCCTGTTCGGGGCTTGACCAGGGGAGCGAACCGAGAAACTGTCCGGTGTGTGTTTCGCCCTGGTCTTCAGGTTGGTCTTTCACAATGATCTTCGCGAGGCCGAAATCAAGAATGTGCGGCTTGCCTTCGGCATCGACAATCATATTGGCGGGCTTCAAGTCGCGATGAATGATACCACGTTGATGGGCAGCAAGGACGCCCCGGCACATGGGTATGAACAGTTCGACGATACGTGAGATGCTCAGTTCTTTCTGGCTTACGTAATGATCAAGTCGATGTCCATCGACGAAATCCATGACGATATATTGGGTTCCATGTGCAACGCCGCCGTCTCGCAGCGAGACGATATTTGTGTGTTTGAGTTTGGCGAGTACGGCGAGTTCGCGTTGAAACCTGGCCTGTTCTTCACGATCTGCGAACTGGCCTGATCGGAGGACTTTGAGCGCGACGGTTTGGCCGGTTGATTCCTGCGTCGCTTCGTAGACCACGCCCTGGCCGCCACGATGGATCACTTTATTCAGTGTGTAGCCCGGAATCATGTCGCGTTGGAGTTCGGGCGGCGAATGAGGTCCGGCGGCGATGGTTGCGCCGTGTGCCTGTTGGCGAGCGTAGTCGATCGGCGAAAGTGATTCAGGGGGCGTTGTCTTTCCCGGGACTTGGATGTTGTCCGCTTCGTTCGTCATGACAAGTTGTTGCGTAACCTGGCTATGTCATCATTTGTGAACCGAGAAGAACTGGGTTCCTTCTCCGAGCACTTCAGCCAATCTTTCGTGAGCGCGTGCGCGTAGCATGTAGACGGCCGCGGCCGTTCGCTTCATTTGTGATGCGACGTCGATCGTCGGGATGCCCTGAAGGTCAAAGAGCCTGATGACGGTTTCGTAATCGGGGGGAAGTTTACCCAGCGCACCTTCGAGCAGCGCGACGTTTTCTGATCGTGCGGCTCCCTTTGACGGTGTGGTTCCTTCTCCGGACAGGCCTGCGACCAAGAGGTCTCGTTCATGTTCACTCGTGAGGAACGAGACCCTTTTTTCTAGTTTGGGGCGTTTCTCAGAATTGAGTTGCCGCATGGCATCGGTGAGATTGTTGCCGGCAATTCGCCGCAGCCAAGCCTGGAATGACCCCGGACCACGGTCTTCGAACTGGCGGATGCGTAGAAAGGCCTCCAGGTAGGTTACCTGCAGGACATCATCAACTTCCAATATCGTCTGGTACTTGGATTCGATTTTTCCTCGCAGCCATTGTCGAAGTGCTGCGTCGTGCTGTTGCAGCAGGTCGGCAATGGCTTCGTGGTCGCCGTTGACCGTGGCGTTCGTCAATTGACGTTCTGAAGCGATCATGTTCGCTCCTCCTCCCCCGATGTTTCCTTCCTTCAGATTTGTATGATAACAGAATTGCTTGTGATGTCGCACGATTTGCGTGCGTGTCGTGGTACAATCCCGTTCCGGGCTGTCCACGTGGATGGTATCCGTGTGGATTGTGTTCTGGCCCAGCTGCTCTGGCGGGCGCTGTTGTTGGTCGAACTATTTGTTCGAGCACCGGATTCGACAGGTGTGTTCGTGGTAAGAAATCGCACCTGTCGGGCGTTCGTGACCGATAATTAGTCTGCGATGGGGGCTTCGAGACGTCGTTGAATGTCCTGGGGCCTCTCTTGCTTGCGTTAGCGTTTGTGGAGGGGCATGTCGACATCCATCGCGCCCTGGGAATCAAATCAAGCGGCGTCAGGAAAGAAGGAAGTTTACGTATGCAATCGCGAAAAGCTGGGATTGGCGTTTGTCTGGTGGTTTACAGCGTCTTGGGTTCGATGCTCGGAGGGGCGTCGGCGCGGGCGGGAATGCCGACGTTGACGTTCGACGAGTTTCTATTTGGTTTTGATACACCGGTTTATATCACGCATGCACCGGGCGACTTTGAGCGGTTGTTCGTTGTTGAGCGTCGTGGAACCATTCAAATCGTTCGAAATGACGCGATTGAGCCGTCGCCGTTTCTGGATATCCAGATTGACGTTGAGTCGGGTGGTGAAGAG
Organism: Phycisphaerae bacterium; assembly: GCA_049605375.1. Taxonomy (GTDB): domain Bacteria; phylum Planctomycetota; class Phycisphaerae; order UBA1845; family UBA1845; genus JADFOB01. The sequence continues at coordinate 3,816 of JBMYUM010000381.1, forward strand.
GGGCTTCTTGGCCTGGCGTTCCATCCGAACTATCCCGCGACGCCATACTTCTACGTCTATTACATTGAAGTAGGGACGGATGACAGTGTCATTTCACGTTTTGAGGTGCCTTCGGGTACCCCCGATGATGCCGATGAGGCATCAGAACTTGAGATCCTTCGTTTTGCGCAGCCCTGGGACAATCACAATGGTGGTTGGATTGGCTTTTCGCCGAACGACGGATATCTGTACATTTCATCCGGTGACGGTGGCATCAATTGTGGGCCGGCAAACCCCAGTCAGGATCTGAACAGTCTGCTCGGGAAAATCCTTCGCATTGATGTTGATGGTGGATCTCCGTACGCCATTCCGGCCGACAATCCGTTTGTTGGCTCGGGCGGGCGCGAGGAGGTCTGGTCGATCGGTCTTCGGAATCCGTGGCGTTGTGCGTTTGATCAGGAAACCGGCGACTTTTTTATCGGTGATGTTGGTGAGGGCAACCG
>JBMYUM010000382.1:0-4293 GCA_049605375.1 Phycisphaerae bacterium
GTCATCGTCAGGTCGGGACCACGCTCAACCCAATGTTCGATCGCCTTGCCGGCATAACCGATGCCGGCATCGATCAGGTCTACATCCTCTCCCGTGAAACGAGAAAGAACATAGGTGGATGTCGAACCCAAGGGCTCGCCAATCCCGACCCGCAGGCGGCACCAATCCTTGCTGCCGAGCCGTTCAATGATGTCTTTGACACCATTGTGACCACCCGCCGTGCCGCTTGCCCGCATTCGCAGTCGACCGACCGGCAACGCCAGATCGTCGAGGATCACCAGCAGATCATCCAAGGTCAGCTTGAAGAACTTTCCCGCTGCCTGCACAGCCTGGCCACTGCGGTTCATGAACGTCGTCGGTTTCAGCAGGACCACCGCTTCGCCGGCGATGGTTCCCTTGCCATACCAACCGTGAAACTTCTCGGTCGCCATGCTGATGCCGTGCCGCGACGCCAGCTCATCAATGACGGCGAAGCCGACGTTGTGCCGCGTCTTGTCATACTTGGGGCCAGGATTCCCGAGGCCGACAATGAGCTTCACGGCTACATCCACTCACTAGTAACGTTCACGCGTAGCGACACTGACACACATTCCATGTGCCCGTGTCATGCGCCCGGCGGCGATCGTCGTCCGACGTATATCGCCGCACGAACACGTGCTATTCTTCGTCGTCCTTACGGACACGACCGATGCGTTCCGGTTCAGCAGCACCATCACCTTCTTCGGTCTCTTCCACATCTTCCTTCTCGGTCGGTGTGGTCACGGTAATGACGACGGAATCCGCACTCGGAATCGGCGTCACGCCGTCGGCAAGACCCAGATCTTTGACCAGAATGGACTGACCAATTTCAAGATTGGTGACGACCGGGTGCAGGGTGTCCGGAATGTCGGCCGGCGTGCACTCAACTTCGAGTTCATTCAGCGGCTGCTCCATCACGCCGCCGTGCTCCACACCCTTCGGTGTACCGCGCGACTCGATCGCAACAGTGACGCGAATTCGCTCGTTCACATCCACACGCGTCAGGTCCAGGTGAACCATGTTGGTTCCCAGGTAGTCATACTGAACCTCTTTGATCAGGCACTGCTGCGTCTTGCCTTCACAGTCAATGTCAAAGACACGGGCACCGTGTGAGATCGCCACCTCGACATCGTGATGATCCATGGAGATGCACTCCACATTCTCACCGTGACCATAAATGACGGCCGGCAAACGGCCTTCATCCCGCAGGCGACGGGAAACACGAGTTCCCACCTTGCTGCGTGATTCAGCTTTGATCGCTACTTTTTCTGACACCTTTACAATTCTCCAAAGAAGCCTGCGTTTACGCCTGCTATCCGATCAAACCCTTCATCCGTCCAAGCCCGCTATCCGAAACCCCTGACAAATACCCTCCCAAAAAAGAGAGCACCGGTTCAAGGGGCGTCAAATAAAGAGGGCACTGATCGAACGATGTTCATGTATCCGTCGAATGGCCTCACCAATCAGGTCGGCCACTGAAAGCGTCGTCAGATTACTCAAACGCGCCTTGCATTCCTCGCGTGTCGGAATCGTATCCGTCACGACGATTTCGTTAATCTCGGCACCGGCCAGTCGCTCCAACGCGGGGCCGGCAAACACGCCATGCGTCGCACCAACGAAGATACGTTGTGCACCATGCGATCGAACCAATTTGACGGCTTCGCAAACCGTACCGGCCGTCGTGATCATGTCATCAAACATCATCACGTCCTTGCCTTCCACGTTACCGACGATGGTCACCGCCACCGTCGACTCCGAGTTGATCCGTCGTTTGTGGATCACCGCCAGTTCCGTTCCGATCCGCGTCGCAAAATCAGTGCCGAACTTGATGTTGCCTACATCAGGCGAAACCAAGACCGCATTCTGAAGCTTATGATTCGAAAAGTGCTGCGTCAGCACCGGGGCGGCCGTCAGGTGGTCCACCGGAATATCAAAGAATCCCTGAATCTGGTCCGCGTGCAGGTTCATTGTTAACACGCGATCCGCACCGGCGGTCGTGATCATGTTCGCCACCAACTTTGCGGTGATCGGCGTCCGTCCCTCTGACTTGCGGTCCTGCCGTGCGTAACCGTAGTAGGGAATCACCGTCGTGATTCGACTCGCACTGGCGCGCCGAAGCGAATCAATGAAGACCAGCAACTCCATCAAATTGTCGTTCACCGGTGGGCACGTCGACTGAACAATGAAGCAATCCTTGCCGCGAACGTCATCCTCAATCTTGACCAGCGTTTCACCATCCGGGAACGGGTTCACCGTTGCCATGCCGGTTGTTGTCCCCAGGTACGCGCAGATCTTGTCGGCAAGTCCTCGACTCGCACTACCACCAAATACAACCAGATCCTTGCTAGCGTTCAGTTGCGATTCAGTCATCGTGCTCCCAGTCCAGGCGTAAGGGTAGACTCTACTTTCTCGCCGTCAGCAATCGTCTCGCCCGCCGGAATGTGCGCGAATGGTCCGATCTGACACTTCTCACCGATATTCGCACCCTTCCCCACAAAGGTGAACGGATAAATGACACTGTCCTGACCGATGGATACGTCAGACTCGATCCAGGCATTGTCAGGATCGACGATCGTTACGCCATTGCTCATCAGTCCCCACTGAATGCGATCCTGCATGACACGCGCAACACGAGCCAACGCCAGCCTGGTATTGATGCCCATCGCATCTTCGGCAGCCACTTCGATCTCCGCAGATACCGGCTGCCCCTGCGATCGGAAGTATTCCACAATGTCAGTCAGATAAATCTCACCCGAAGAACCCGGCGACAGTGCGTCGAGGCTTGAAAAGAGCCGCTCACTGTCGAAACAGTAATACGACGGATTCACTTCCTGGATGCCCAGCTGCTCGTCATCGCAGTCACGATGTTCGATGATCCCGGCCAGCCGGCCCTCACCATCCCGCAGGATGCGGCCATAACCCGTCGGATCATCCAGTCGCGTCGTCGCCATGGTCATCGCAGCACTGCTTTCGTGACGAATATGCAGCAGTTGAGCCACCGTTTCACGCTGAATCAACGGCATATCGCCCGCGACCACAACAACACTGCCGCGGAAACCGGACAACGCTTCACGGCAAACCTGAACCGCGTGCCCGGTCCCGAGCTGCTCAGTCTGCTCAACCCACGTGATATCGCGTTCGGCAGAGAACGCCTCTTGGACTTGCTCCCTACCGTGACCCACCACGACGACAAGACGATCGACGCCGGCCAATCGGCACGCACTCAGCACGAATCCAAGCATGGGACGGCCGCAGATCGGATGAAGAACCTTGGGAAGCTCGCTCTGCATACGCGTGCTCTTCCCCGCGGCGAGAATGATAGCTGCACTCTGCTCCAACGACGCCACTCCTGATTCGTCGAACGCTGGTTCAACCAACGTCCACAGCCCACGCAACACGGCAAAAGCACGTGCCGCAGTTTGCTCGTCCGATCGAAAGCCAACGTTGGCCGACATCGCACGAACTGACGACAAAACGCTATATCAATACGTATACGGGAAATTCGCGTTGAACCCGTTCTTCGGCGGCCCGCATGCCAGAAAGCCCGCATGCCAGAAAGCCCGCATGCCAAGTATCCCGGATGCCGGCAAGCTCGCTAGCCCGAATACCAGGACCCTGGAACGTTCCGAAGAATCTCGGAACAACCCGGCCAGGACTCGAACCTGGAAAGCCAGTACCAAAAACTGGTGTGTTGCCGATTACACCACCGGGTTAAGAACGCGATTCAATTGTGATCGGATGCCGTACCACCACCCAGCGGCGGCGATAGGAGATTCATTCCGTTGAATCGGACAAGCGATCGCAAGGCCTGAACCTTCAAATCATAGGATGGAACCCTCCAGGTCGACCATCCTTTATACACCTCACCGACGGCGAATCGACGCCGAAACCGGAGGCAGGCTCACGCAAGCTGCTCGATCCAGCAGCCAGTCTACCCGTAACTTCTATTCTTCACAGTGATTCAGCACCACAAACCGGCACATCCCATCACCGCAAAATCGCTCAATCTGGAAAACGTCGACAGCAACGAAAGCCGGTGGCTGTTGCAACGCGTTGTTCCATGGCAAAGACCCTGCCAAGGCGCCGATCAGGGACATGTCCACCAACCGAGCGAGCCGCTGCAAACATCCAGAGCTTCCTGTGATGCACACCCTTTCGCGAAAGGGCCCCTTCGACGTAAGGGGAGGCAGGAAACGCGGCAATCTCACTTCTCAGCATGAGCGTGAAGACTGCCTGACCCGCTCCGTCGAAGAAACAGGTCAAACTGGGGTTCTC
>JBMYUM010000383.1:0-4282 GCA_049605375.1 Phycisphaerae bacterium
ACCACGTCACCGGTGAAACAAAACGGGTTTGGTGCAGATCTCCCCTCCGCGGAACCGAGATACGTCCCATTCGCCCTTCTTTCCGTACGCTTCGATAGCATCGATTCACCGCGCCTGGGCTGTACAGATTTGAACGCCAACCCGTGCGCAGAATCTAACGTCTATGGAGAGGTAGCGCGGACAGATTTGAATCTGACACGAAGCCGGATTTTTCTTGAAAAAAACCGAATGACGTCGGTGCTGGGCGATCAGGGCGTGGTAATTGTGCCGAAATCGGGCAGAAACTCGTCGGATTCGATCGTCAAACGGCCGTCAATCTTCGATCGAAGCACAGCGTAACCAGGCCGGAGCGTACCAATCAGCTCCTTCTGATTCTGTCGCTCTTGCCACACGGGCACCTGTAGAACGGCCGGTCCGAACCCCCGCCAGCCGAACCACCAATCCTGATCGCCATCCCCGGCCCGAAGCGGCACGCGATAAGAAAGCCGGACGGCGTCCAGGCTGACGCATGCGTCTTCCCCGGACGGCAGGAAGGCACCGCCGAGAAGACGAAGGGTGACCATGCCTTTGGGATCGACCGCCGACGTTTCCGCCCCGTGTCCCCCGGCCGCTTTGTCAATGACCATGTTCTCACGATACCACGCTGAAGCGCGCGTCCGTAGCTGTTGCAGATCGGTTTCTGACAACTGCGCTCCGGCCCAACGGCTTCCAAGGATCGTGGTCAACAAACGAGCCGGATAATCAACCTCGACGTCGCACCGATCCTTGATCGAACGAACACGTATGACCGGGCGCATTTCCGCATCATAGGGTGCCATCGCCGCGCGGCCGACCGCCAGCACGTTTCCCCCTGATGTCAGCCGAAGCTCACGATTCCTGACGCCATCACCCTTGAGCGCGAGTTGAAACTGGCGCGGAATCTGCGCCAGCTCAGGTACGGCAACAAACTGCAGTGTGACTGGCTGCTGAGGTTGCGAGAGTTTTATCCGTCGTTGCGCCGTGCGGCGCGCATCCTGAAAATGAAGTTTGTCCGAGAATGGGCGACAATCGATACTCCTTACCCGGATACTTGTTAACAGCGCCGAAGCAACACCCTGGAAGGACCGATCCGCTACATAGGGTGGCGTCTCGTGCGACCACCCGTGGTCATCCAGAGTGATCGTCAGAATCAACTCATCTCGATCGAATGAGCAGCTTCCGGCTATCACGTGCATGGGGTGCGCGACAAGCGACGACGCCGAACCACCGCAAGCGATCAGCATGACCGCTGCGAGCATCCACCGTCGTATCAAACCTGTACGACTCTTACTATTTGAAATCAATGTCGATTTCCGTTGTAAAAGTTCCTTCGCCAATATCCTCGAGAATCCAAAGCAAATGTCGATGAACACCAAGATCGTTGTCGGCATCCGCCTGATCCTTCCCGCTCATTCGACTGACGTGAATCCATCCGTCACGAAGTTCGCGTGTATCGACGACGCCCAGAAGTTTCCATTCCGTATTGTCATCGACACCAAATCCCGGGTCCGGCATTTCGTCGGACTTGCTGCCCCATACTGAGAAAAACTGCGGCGCTCGGTTGGTTCGATGCCACGAGTAGGTTCGAATGGCATCAATGCGCCTCTGCTGACCAAGGTCCAGGGTGAATCGCCCTTCGTTGTCGTACCAGACACAACGCTTCACATCGTCATGATTCTCCGCCAACAGGTTGTCGTTGAGGCGTGGAAGTGAACCGTCGACAGCGCCTGATGCAGAGTGAACCCGGCGTCGCCCATCCGGATCGAACACGCGAAACTCAAAACCACCGGAACCGATATCATCGAATTCGTTCGGCTTGCCCAACGTGATGTCCGCGAACGACCGTACGCGCTCGGAACGCACGCTGGACTCTGACGATCGTCCGGTGAACACACGATCGCGGTCTGCATCATACCGATGACGGATACTGATCGGTTTCGCATCGGGAAACTGATCAACCAGAGCGTGCAACGGTCTCGCAATTTCCGCCGTCGACAAACTGGCAGCAGCAATCAGCACTCTCTCGTCAAAGGGTAGTTCAATCTCGCTGACACCAGCCGGGATCGAAAGCACTTCATGAAACAGATACGTAAAGTGGTAAGCCTCGTTCCCATCTTCCGGATCGTGACGATGGGTAGCGAACCAGGCAATGGGCGCTTTTTTCATGAATGCCGGGAGAAGCGATCGAACCTGGCCATCGCACTTGTAGTCAACTTTCCCATGTTCGCGATCCCACACGCGATCATACCACTGTCCGACGAAACCGGCCCAACGCTGGGCATGGATCGTCTGCGTTCGGTTACCGATTCGGCATGGCGCGGAGACGTCCTGCGTACCAGCCACCAGCAAGTGAAGCGTTCGCGGCTGATCACGCATGACGGCATTCGGTAGTTGGATTTTCTGGCCCTGGCACGCGAGTAGCTGCTTCTCATCACCAACAGCACTCCCCAGCTCGAAGCGAATCCCCTGATCGACCAGAGATGATGGAAATTGCTCAGCCGGATAGGACTTCCCATCTGCGGTCACTGCGCCCGACGAAAAATCACTATCGGCACTGACGCCATCCAGATTGAAAGGCAACGGTACTGGCACCCCTTGAACGAGCTTTCCTTTCGCCGCATCTGGTGCGCTCAGCGCGATGGCAAATGTACGCAGCCCGTAAGCCGGCACGTCAATCACGAAGCGGTTGCCGGTTGGAATCAGCTTCCGAAGGAACCTCTCCTGGCCATCAACCTCTTCGATGGAATCGACCGGAAACGGAAATTGCAACTCGACGTCTTTAGCATCCATACCTTTCAGTTCCTGGACGCGAACGATCATCCGATCGCTTTCCTCAGCCACTTTGATTGCGCGAATGTCAATTTTTGAGGATGCGGTACTCACCATTCCCAATTGCCGGCCAAGGGCCCCCTTGCGGGACGGAACTGCAAACGCATAGAGCGGTTGGTTGAACCGACGTCCTCGCTGCTCGCAATTCGCCGCGCGCCAACCACCGTCGTGCGGATAGAGGCCGTACCGCATGTGATGGACACCCCAGTCCTGGCTGTGTTGATCCATGTAACCTCCTCGCACCCCGGGCGTGTAGAGAAGCGTCAGTCGCACGGTGTGGTCATTGGGTTTGTCGGATCCATACTTGGAGTCATCAAGAATCGTCACGCCGTGATTCCCGGTACTGTCGGTCAGATCAAACCACTCATGCGACGGGACTTCATACTGGACTGGCTGGTTGTTACCACGTTCGATCGTTCCGCAGCCCCAGTTGTACGTTGCCACGGGGTTCGATGCCTTCAGCGGAAAGGCCGCCTTGACGGTACATGATGTACTTTGCCAGTCGATCTCGGTATCAACCTCAACCACACGACCGGAATCTCCTGCCGCCAACTGATAGGTTTGCGTGAAGACCGAATTTCGCGACTCTCGTGTTACGGCGAGCGCGACGCGTACCGGTCCATCCTCCACAATACTCCAGCGCACCCGCCCTTCGACTTTGCCAATCGGGGGCTGCTGACGATCTTCCCAGTCCATATTCCAGGCTGGATACTGGCGCGGACGTTCGTAGGTAAACTCGAGCGTCGCCGGTGCTCGCAAAAGTTCGCGCCCGTTCTTTTTGTCGACGATGGACGCAACGTCTCCCGCATCATTGAACACGACTCGCAGCCAGTCATTTTCCAGCGAGCGACTCGTAACGCTCAATGAAGATTGTGCCGCGTAGGGCTTCTGGGCTCTTCGAAGATCGAAAACGGCAACACTGTTCGCTTCCATTTGAGCGGCGAACAGGACCGTTGCCCTTCCGTCCTTGCGCTGCAGCGTCTGGGATGGGACTTCCTTCCCGGCGGCATCGTAAACTCTCGGATGATCGCCCTTGTCGAGTTCCACTTCGATCTGCACGAGGTCTTCGCGCGATGTTGCAAGCGGGTTAAAAACGACCAGTGGCTGTCCTTCAACTTTCGTATCCAGCTGGCTTGCGATCTGACCGATCGCGTTCGATAGAACGGATGCAAACAGGTTCATTGCAACCGCGTCGTCATTCCACGAATACCGATACGCACGTGGAATACTCGTTCCCGGCAGGATGTCATGCATCTGGCTCGCCAGAATTCTGACCCACCCGCGTTCGAGTTTCTGTCGTGGATATTCGCCTACACCAAGTGTCCAGGCGAGGGTTGCCGCCCTTTCTGCGGCATCTGCGAGAAGTTCGCCCTTGCGGTTCCAGCGTTTCATGTAGCTTTGTGACGTCAGCGTTCCAGCAGAGTGCTCTGTCAGA
>JBMYUM010000384.1:0-4267 GCA_049605375.1 Phycisphaerae bacterium
TGCGAGAGTGTGGTGAACAAGGGTTCGGTCAGATTTTGGAAGGGAGAACCTCGATCAACTCGTTGGAGATATCTCGAAGCACAGCGAGAGGGTGTTGATCCGCATTGATGCGAACGATCAGGTCTTCGTCGAATTTCTGAAGGATCGGGGCGGTTTCGTCATCATAGACCTGGAGCCTGTTCTCGATCACCTTGCGGTCTGCGTCGTCAGGCCTGTTGGACTTCTGCGCCCTCGCAATCAGTCGGGCGATCAGCGCTTCGCGGTCTTCCATGACGAGATGGACGATGCGCTTCACGTCCATGAAGCTTTCCATGAGCTCGACCTGCTTGATGGTTCTCGGAATACCGTCGAGTAGAAGGGTGTGATACTGAGCGCGAATGTCACCGGATTCCTGGCAACCGTCCACGTGGTGCTGGAACACGCGCATCGTCAATTCGTCGGGGACGAGTAGTCCCTTGGTGGCGTAGGACATGAATTCCTTGCCGATCTCCGAGTCTTTATCGAGGGCGCGGAAAACATCGCCCATGGCAATGTGATAGAGATTGGGTAGTTGCCCTAGAATGAGACCCTGCGTTCCCTTGCCGCAGCCGGGACCGCCGAACATCAAAATCGAAGCGTGCGCGATAGGCTCTGCCACCTTTACCAACTCCTGAACCTACTCATCGTGGCGGTTTCGCGTCCGTTCTGGTCCTCCCACCGCAAGATCCGCGACAATCGCCAGCCCTGCATCCTATCTTCGGTGCTTACGGAGGTCCACTGATGCGAATGGTCCGAGTACATTCCTCATCGAGGCTGGACCGCCTCGAAGGCGGCCTCCAAAACGGGGTCATCAATAGTTATCCGGGCATTCCGGAGCAAACTTTCGTACTTTTTCTGGATCGCCGGTTCGAGTGTCCGGTCTCGAAGCGATGCCTCCAATTCGGGGCGCGCCGTTTCCAGGTTTTTCTGAATTGCCGGCAGTCTTTCCTCAAGTTTGATCAAGTGGTACCACTCGCCGACCCGGATGGGGTTGGACACCTCGCCTGGCTGGAGTGCGAACGCCGTGCGTCGAAATGCTTCGGGCACGCCTTCCTCCGATGCCGAAAAGGGCTGCAGAAGACCACCGTCTTTGGCACTCAACAGGTTGGCGCTATGTTGTTGGGCCAACATCGCAAAATTCCCGCCGGCCGCCAGTTGCGATTTCATTCTCTGAATGTGGCGGGGTACGGCTAGCTGGATGTGGCGAACGCGAATGCGTTCACCGTACAGGCGCTGCATTTCGGCCTGAAGTTGCTGCTGCGTAAACTGCATCTCGGATTCGACCAGCTTCTTCAGGTACGCTCTTCGGCGTATGCCGAGCATGAACTCTTCGCGTGAGACATTTCGCTCAGCCAGAACGCGATTCAGTGCACGTTCGGCAATCTCCTTGTCAACTTCACCGGTTGTGACCGAAGCCAGTGGATTGGTCAGCAGAAGAAGAGCCGTCTCGTATTCCCTTTCGACGTCCTTATCGGTGATGTACAGACCCCTTCGGGCGGCCGCACGTTCTGCTTCGTCCAGTACAATTAATTGTTCGAGCACGCCTGGTCCGGCTGATCGCATCATCAGATTGATAAGTCGTCCGCGCGATATGGGATGACCATTCACGGTAGCGATCGGCTTCGAGTAGTCGGGCACAGTGACAGCTGCCCCGGTTTCTTGCTCTTCTTTCCCCGTGTCCTTTGATTTTGCAGTCTCGCTCGCACCTTCAGATTTCTCTGATGCACTGGGACGAAGGGACTGGCTGACCGTTGTTGATCGTCTTGCGGATTGCGTGCAGCCTGTAAGATTTATGGTGGCCGAAAGTGAAAGTGCACAACACCACATGATCGTCAAATACGATCCGCCTGTGTTTGACCTACGTGCCGATGGAGCAGGGACGGGGATTGGGCTTGGGGACGGGCGTTTGTCACTTGCGACAGTCGAACGATGGATCATAGCCGCGGGATCGTACAACTGGGGCAGAAACGGGTCAACACTGTGGCACGGTGGAGCGTGGCGCTTGAGCAGGCGACCAATGCCCGATGACGGTAGCCAACGCGATGACAGGCGTTTAGCATGATACGGTGTGCGGGGAATAGACGGGTTGGGTGGAAGGCAGGTCGTCGGCCTTGGTTTCCCGAATCCCCATCATGGTGCGAGGTGTTCCATTGGTTGAAGCGGTGATGTTGGGTACGGGTACTTCGCATGGGGTACCCATGATCGGCTGTACTTGCGACGTGTGCACCTCGGACGATCCACGCGACCATCGCACACGGTCGAGTATTTTCGTGCGATCGGGAGCGAAGCGCTTCCTGATTGACACCGGGCCGGAGCTGCGTCTCCAGTGTATCGCGAATGGCGTCGATGCTGTCGATGCGATTCTTTTCACGCATCACCATGCAGATCACGTAGCGGGTCTCGATGACGTTCGTCGCTTCAACTGGCTGATGAAAAAGCCCGTGCATTGCTACGGTTCGGCGAAGACGCTTGATTCCCTCCGTGGCATGTTTGCATACGCCTTCATGGCGTCGCCGGGGTCTCCGCACAGTCGGCCTCACATCGATCTTCACGAAATTGGTCATGACTCCTTCGATATCGAAGGTGAGTCCATTCAACCGATCCCCCTGATCCACGGCTCCATGCCCGTTCTCGGCTTCAGATTCTCCAACTTCGCCTATTGCACGGATTGCAGTGAAATTCCTGACACGTCGATGGCACTGCTGGAGGGCCTCGACGTCTTGGTCATCGATGCGTTACGACGCCAGCCCCATCCTGCCCACTTTAACCTTGAGGGGGCCATCGAGATTTCATCCAGGATCAAGGCCAAGCGGACCTACTTCACACATATCGCCCACGAGTTGAAACATGCCGACGTCAACGAGGAGTTGCCGACAGGAATGGCCTTGGCGTACGACGGTTTACGGATCAGCTCGACCTGAGGTTGGAGATAGCCCTACGTTGGCATGGCATTTGGATTCCCCGATTTGATTCCTCGCTCATTGGTGCCGACCTGATGACCATGGGCTGGTGATGCGACTAGTCGCCATGTGCTCGCTCCCACTGCGGAATGATCTCTTCAGCCAGCCAGGTTGCCAGCCGCTCGGCGGCAATACGATGGCCCTCAGCATTTGGATGTTCATTGCCGAGGCTGACCCGCAGATCTATGGCCTGGCGTCCTTCAAACACTTCAAGCAAATCGAGAAACGGTGCCTTGTGGTCGGCCGCGAGTCCGGCCATGCGATCATGGGTGTCCGTCAGCCAGTAATCGTCGAGATCGAGAAGGCAGGGAAAGAGGGCCATGCAGTAGAAGGCGTCGCCGCGTTCCACCTCGCTCTTCAGGTTCCTGACTTGCTCATCGAAGATCTTCCAGGAGTTCTCGCGATCACGGCGCGTTCGGCCTCCCTTGAAGTAAGCTCTCGTCTGCCGATGCGCGATGAAGAATCGAATCTGCTTCTCCACGAAACGGATCAGATAGGAGTAGTTCCCCAGCCAGAGTTCCTCGTCGCGGATTCTGTAAATGCTCTTGAGCATGCCAGCTGTATTCATGCCGGCACTGAGGTCGTTCAGATAAGGCACGTGTACCACGATCTGAGGGGGCAAGATTGGTTGCAGTCGCTTATAGATGGCAAGCTGTGCTTCTGCATCCGTTCCTGGTTCGCCAAAGTTGATGGTGACGACACTGCGTTCCAGTCGATCATTCAGCATGCTTTCGATCAACTGAGGGAAAGCGTCGTCGCGTTCAACGCCTTCTCCGTAGGTAAACGAATCCCCGACAAATCCAATTCGCAGCCTGTTGTCATCGACGGGCAGCGAATCCCAGGGTTCCCGAATACCGAGTGCGTTTCGTGTGTTATCGACCCGTTGGTCATCGATGTACTGGGGATGGATTTTGGGCGGACGAATATCCAACACGCGAAAAACCAGTTCACTGAAAATCAGTGCCATAAAGCTGGCAGTTCCCATGGCCAGCAGGCGAAACGTACGTTTCCTACGGCGCTGTTGCGCTTCGGTATCAGTCATCATGGCCGTGTACCGCTCGAATGAAAAACCCACACGCATGAACCGCGCGAAGGTGAGCAACGCTCGACCGTAGATGACCAGAATCACGACGAGCGAGAGTAGAGCGGGTACGTTCCAGGCGGGACGAGCGGTGACGAATGTCAGTACATTCTCGCCCATGGGGGTCATGGCAAGAACGACCTGCAAGGCCAGGAAGGTGGGGACGATGGTGAGCGAAAAGACGGGGTACTTCATGGTGTTGGCCGTG
>JBMYUM010000385.1:0-4251 GCA_049605375.1 Phycisphaerae bacterium
CCATGACAGGGCAGCCAACCAAGTCAGATAGCCAAGTCAGATAGCCATGTCAGACAGCCATGTCAGAGGCGTTCACGCTGTTCAGGCAGCGTCCGGTATCTGCATACGTGCGGATGATCTTCACCACCTCATCAGCCACCGCCAACTGCGCCTGTACTGTCGACGCGCCGACATGATGCGTCCCGTAAACCTGCGCCACCTGACCGATCGGATCTTCAAAGTTCGGAGCACCCGCCGATGGCTCAATTTCGTAAACATCCAACGCCGCTCCGGCAATCACACCGTCCGCCACCGCGTTCGCCAGGGCAACTTCATCGACAACCCCGCCGCGACTGCAATTGATGACACAGGCTGTCTCCTTCATCGCAGCCAACTCCTCAGCGCCGATCATGTGGTGCGTTGCATCGCCGCCCGGAACATGGAGCGAAATGAAGTCAGCTCGATGATACAGCTCCTTCAACGAAACTCGTTTGAGAGGAAGCTCCTTCTCATACGCTTCGTGAGGAATCGGATCACTGTAGAGCAACTCCATCTCAAAAGCAGCCGCACGGCGCGCAACTTCAAATCCGATACGACCCAGGCCAATGATGCCCAGCGTCCGCCCCTTGAGCCCTCGCGCTTTGCTGTAACGCTTCTTGTTCCAGACACCACGACGCAGATCATCCGTTTCATCGACGATACGACGATCCAGCGCAATCATCAGCCCCATGGTCAACTCCGCCACAGCGACGGAATTCTGTCCGGGGCAGTTGCAAACATGAATGCGACGCTCCGCAGCAGCCGTCACGTCAATGGTGTCATAACCCGATCCGGCACGAATGATCATGCGAAGCGCAGGGCAGGCCTTCATCATATCAGCTGTGACCCGCGTACTCCGCACCACAAGAACCTCATAAGGACTCTTTTCCATCGCCTTCAGCAGGGCGTCGGTTTCCAATTCCGGCTCGAAAGAGACGTCATAGCCCGCACGAGAAAGAACGTCGCGACCATGAGACTCGAACTTATCAGCAATGAGAATCTTCATGACATCTCCTCCCCTGTCAGTGTCCCGAAAGACCCACGGTTCAATCCAACAAGAACCATGCAATTTGAATGCCAGGAAGGTGCGCGAGGAGCACCATCGAGAACCGGTTGACATGCCGTTTTCCGCCAGAAACACATGCCCTGCGGGAACTGCCCCAGTCAATGCGCAACCTTGCACGACGAATCCCCGACCACTAACCTGAACGTCGGTTTTGGGCACGCCAGACACATCCAGGAGACCAGGACATGAGCAAGCCAGCAGACGCAGCCGAGGCAAAGATGATCGCCAATCTGGAAGAGAAAACAGGCAAGACGCTTGCCCAGTGGATCAAAATCGTCACCACGTCCAAACTCGAAAAGCACGGCGAGATCATAAAAATGCTGAAGACGGACCACGAACTCACGCATGGCTATGCCAATCTGGTCGCCCACAAAGCCAGAAAGTCCGCCGCCGGTGATGCCGACCCGGACGATTTGATCGGCAACCAATACGCGGGCAAAAAAGAACACCTCAAACCCATCTACGACGCCATTATCAAACAGGTCCAGAAGTTCGGTGAGGTAGAGATTGCCCCCAAGAAAGCCTACGTCAGCCTGCGCGCGGCCAAACAGTTCGCCATCATTCAGCCATCAACAGCCAAACGCATAGACGTCGGCATCAACCTCAAAGGCATCGATCCAACGGATCGCCTCGAAGCGTCCGGTAGCTTCAACAGCATGGTGTCGCACCGCGTGAGAATCGAAAACGCAGACCAGGTGGACAAAGAATTGCAGGGCTGGCTCAAAGATGCCTTCAAAGCCGCCCAATGATCGACGCAACATGCGCATGCATGCCGATCGTCATGGCATGAAAAAAGAGAGCCGGCTCCATCACCGGCTCTCCTGATTCGAACGTCATTCATTGTGATCACCATCAAACCAGAGTCGGATGGCACGCGCACGGCCTACTACGACTCGACCGCCACATCCTTCCAGAACGCAACATAACCTTCAAAGTGCTTGGCCTCTTCCTTGGTATCCGGATAGTACCAGGCCGCGTCCGAACTGACCGCATCATTGACCTTAACGTGGTAGTAACTCGCCGTCCCCTTCCAAGGACAAACACTCGTCGTTTCGCTCTCCACCAGAAACGACCGATCGATCGAATCCGGTGGGAAGTAATGATTGCCGTCGACCTGAACAGTCTGATCACTCTCCGCTATCGCAACACCCTGATACATCGCACGCATGACAACACTCCTCATCAAGGCAACCGACGTCTCGCTCACGCCATGAATCAACGTCGATCCGCCACAGACTCTACCAATACCCGTGAGAATAGTAGTCACAGAACAACGATCCTGTCACCCTCCCCGCCGATCGATCCGTGGAACACCTCGCTTTCGTCACGCGAGATCAAACAACAGAATCTCACTCGGCGTATCCGCGACAAAAGAAAGCGATGACTCATCCTCAATACTGGCACCATCGCCCGTCGACAAAGCCGTATCGTTAACCTGAACATCTCCCGAAACAACTTGAACCCAACCATAACGACTGTCCGCCAAGGCACGACCCAACGATTCGCCGGCCTCA
Source organism: Phycisphaerae bacterium (assembly GCA_049605375.1). Taxonomy (GTDB): domain Bacteria; phylum Planctomycetota; class Phycisphaerae; order UBA1845; family UBA1845; genus JADFOB01. The sequence goes on from JBMYUM010000385.1 coordinate 2,599, forward strand.
AGCCGAATCAGATAGAGCGACGCATCCTGGTGAATCGTCATCGAACCGTCACGACCATCGTGCGAAGCGACAAGCTGCACCCGTTCGTCACGCGCCGCAGGCACCGCCAATTCCTCATAACCCGGTTCAATGCCCCCACGCTCAGGAAGAATCCAGATCTGATAGAAGTGCAACGGCTCATCCTTCGAATGATTGAACTCGCTGTGCTGCACACCACTCCCCGCCGTCATCCGCTGAAACATCCCCCGACGAATAACGGACCCGTTGCCCATACTGTCCTTGTGCTCAAGCGCACCGTCCAGGACATACGAAATAATCTCCATGTCGCGATGACCGTGTGTGCCAAACCCCTGCCCGGGAGCCACCTTGTCCTCGTTCATCACCCGGAGACTTCGAAAACCCATGAACTCCGGATCTCGATACGAAGCGAACGAAAACGTGTGCTGCGTGTCCAGCCAACCATGATTGAAACGACCTCTGTCTGTACTCTTCCTGACTGTGATCATCATGCCCACCTTTCTCGGGATGGAACGCGCCGTTCATCGACCCGCCGAAACCACCCTTTCTTCATACCAGACAAATCCAACCGGGACGCCACGCCCGAACTTACGACGTCACAACGTCAACCGATGGAACACCCGCACCGGAACGACGCCCCAGCAAACGCGCGACGTTCCAATCACCACCACCCGAAAGCACCAGACTGACCATCAACAAGCCAAGCGTCAGCGGATATTCCATCCCACCCGCCTGGACACTGAACGTCCCGCCATGAACAACAAACGCCGCAACGAACATCGTGAACGCCATCGGAACCGCAGCCAATCGCGTGGCAACACCGGCCATCAACAACAGACCACCGAAAAACTCAGTACTGCCGGCCATGAAAGCACTCACCGATGGCAACGGCATCCCGATCTGCTCCATGAAGCCGGCCGTCCCGCTCAGACCATAGCCGCCAAACCAACCGAACAGCTTCTGCGACCCATGGAACACAAACACCACACCAAGCATGAGCCGCGTGATCAGCAGGCCCGCATTAACCGTCCACGTATTCACACCCGTCGTCATCTGATCCTGGTTCATCCCCATCGTTTCAACCTTTCAACAATATATGTTTCAACACCTATTTAACAAAAAAACATAAGACCGTGCCTGCTTATTCCACAGGCTGCCGTGCCTCACACAACAACATACTGAGCGTGGCCAGCTTCTCACTTCCCAGATGACCCAGCTGGCGATGATGAAGCGACGAAACCGGCTCATCAAGCTTCGCAAGGAGAGCCAATCCATCAGCAGTGATCTCGATCCAAACCACCCGACGATCCTGATCGCATCGCTCCCTTGTCACCAGATCCGCCTTCTCCAGACGATCCACAAGCCGCGTGATATCCGGCTCCCGCGTGACCAGCTCCCGGCCAACACGACGTGTCGGAACCCGCTCCCCATGACCGCGAAGAATGCGAAGCACGTTGTACTGCGCATCCGTCAAACCATGGGACTTGAACAAAGCCACGAAATCAGCGTGAAGCCGATCAGCCGTCCGAAGGACATTCAGGTAAGCCTCCTGCTCACCACTTTCGAAAGCCAGTCGCTTGCCGAGTTCTGAAGCCAACGTCACCTTGGAACCACCTGTTTTGTTCGTTTGCTCGC
>JBMYUM010000386.1:0-4233 GCA_049605375.1 Phycisphaerae bacterium
TGCTTCACCGTTCGACCATGAACCGTCGCCGCTACCAGGCCTATGTTGAATGCGCCATCAAGGATCGTGAAGAAGTTGCGCTCGCTCTCAGCCGTGTCATCCATACCGCGACGCATCTTGACGGTGACCGGGTGCGTCGAGCCGACCGCATCGTACACACGCCGGATGATATCCAGAGCAGTATCAGGTTGAGACAGCAGGAAGCCCCCGCGACATCGCCCCAGCACCTTCTTCACGGGACAGCCAAAGTTGATGTCGATGACGTCATAACCCGCCTCCGCCATCAGCAATGCAGCGGACCCGAACACCTCTGGATCCGCCCCCATCAGCTGACCGCCGACAGGATGATCGTCTTCCGGAACCTGAAGTATGCTCCGCTTCTTCTTACCTGGCTGAACAACGATCTTATCCAGCACCACCTCGTTCAGCGTATAGGGACATCCAAAACGGCGCGCAAGGCGACGCATGGGTATATCGCTGTACCCGCTCAGCGCAGCCTGCACGAAGGGCACATCAATTTCGAACGGTCCAATCTTCATGGCGGGGATTATAGCTAATTCACAAGCCGAATAACAGGAGCCCGGGAGGCATCATGCGAGAGGGTATCAGCTGTATTTCTGCCGGCGGCGGGCGTTCGGAATATCAAGTTGCTGCCGATACTTGGCAACCGTTCGTCGCGAAATCTCGATCCCGCGCTCCTTGAGCAGATCGGCAATCTGATCGTCTTTGAGCGGCTTGGCTGGATCTTCGCGATCCACAAGCTCTTTGACCTGCGTCTTGATCTGATCCCACCCGACACTCTCACCCTCATCGGTCTGTGTGCCACCGGTGAAGAAATAGCGCAAGGGATAAATACCGCGAGGCGTCTGGAGATATTTTTCGGCCACCGTCCGAGAAATCGTCGACGGATCGCACTGGAGTTCGTCGGCGAGGTCACTCATCCGCAAGGCCTTCAGGCCCTCCGCACCAACATCGAAGAAGTCACGCTGCCGCTCGACCACAATGCGGACAACCTCCAGCAGTCGACTTCGCCGAAAATTGACCGCGTCAATCAGCGCGCTGGCAGACTCAACCTGCTTCTTGGCAAACTCGCGCGTTTCTTTATCCACTCCACCGGTCTTGGCTTTCACGAGGTCAGCCACCTCACTGTTGATCGTCAACTTCGGCGTGTTGCCACGTGTGAGGCGAACCGTCAAACCGCCACCGGTGTCGGCATACTCGACGATCGCATCCGGTCGAATGGGCGGCTCGTCATGCCCACCAACGAGCATTCCCGGATGCAGCACCAGATTCTGCTTCATCACGTCCAGCGCCGCACTGATTTCACCAACCGTAAAGCCTGTTGCCTTTGCAACCGACGGCAGCAAATTGCGACCAATCGCGTCAAGATGATTCTTGATCAGTTCGCGTTCAATCCCATTGTCACCGGGAAGGCGATCAAGCTGGAGGAGAAGGCACTCAATCACGTCGCGTGCACCAACGCCGGCCGGCTCCAACCGTTGAATATGCAGGACGGCGTCTTCCACCAAAGGTAGGTCTAACGGGGGCTGCTCACCGGTCGCTATCTCATCTGTTCGTGCACGTAGATAGCCATCCGGATCGACATGATCGATCACAGCCTCGCAAGCGCGGCGATGCTCAGGCGATAAATCCGCAAATGCCAACTGCTCGATAAGGTGTTCCTGCAGCGTCGCGCCGCGATCGGCCGTATTGGCCAACGCCCCCATCTTCGCGTCGGGCTCTCCACTCTCGCGGACACGTCCCGTAAATTGCGGTGCCCGGTTATCAAAGCCAAGATCATAGTCACGGGAAAGACGATCAAGACGGGAGAAGCTGTCTTCGTTTTCCTGCTGCGGCGCATCCTGCGGGGCCGTCGGAGCCGCCCCACTCTCCAAGGAACCCGGCTGCTCAGGTTCGGCAAGCTCCAAAGCCGCATTCGATTCCAGCGCTTCGTTGACGTGAGCCTCAAGGTCAGTCACTGACTTCTGCAGTATATTCATGGACTGGATCAGCTGCGGTGTTAACCGCTGCTCCAAGCGCATGTGCTGACCCAGGCTTTGTGATAGAAACTGCGACATCGTACTGACCGTCTATGTGACCGGCATCGCGAACCGCCGCGGATGCCTGCTCTTGAACCCCTCCCGCTTATCTCCGTCTCTTCCAGTTTCCCTCTCTACTGGACTCCCTCTCTACTGGACTCCCTCTCTACTGGAACCTATCGACAACTATCCCTTATAACCTGTTGGTCACAGGCTGTCATGATCGGACCCAACCATCCATGCACCTCTGCTAAACAGCAAAATCGGCGTTGCATTCCGGGCAGCGTCCGCTATTCATCCCCGTTAGATTATAGCCGCATTTCAGGCAATTTCCCCGCGGCATGACCGGAGATTCGCCGGCAAGCATGACACAAAGATCACGGACGGTATCAAGCCCCTTAATATGGACGGCCTGGAGACGTGCTTTGCCATGATGACGTGACAACGCACGATCCAACACGGTAAGGACCATGCCAAAAACGGCAGCAGCCGCACAAGAGAGCAGGCACAGCACAGTGGAATAGTGGAAGAGAGGACTGGCACCGGACAAAACATGACTGACACCACCTGCCAACATGAAAATCCAGACGACAGTGAATACGTTGCCACTCACTCGTGTAAGCCACGAGTACTTCCATTTGAGCGTAATGACATGGACAAGTTTCGGCTGAATACGAATGAGCTCGTCAACGATCTTCTTCAATCCCCCCTTGGCAATCGACCGGAGCTTCGTACTCGGCAAGAGGGTGTCTGCTTGAACGCTACCTTGTTCACGCATCATGCTTCGCATCGCAAGGAAGTACCCAGCCGCATGACACGTGCTGCCCAAAATCGTAACGGGTTCGATTGCCGGACGTGAGGCATGGCCGGCAATCAAATGGCATAACTCGCCCACAGTAATGACTTGTTGCCGACCCTCGAGACAGACAAGGCTTGTGATGCTCAATCCGAAGTGGCGCTGCCCCCACTCTTCGATATCGTCCAACACATATTCATCAAGCACACCAAGACAGTTGACCAACGTCGTGTCCGCCTCGATCTCGGTCACGGTGTTCAGGCCAAGGGCACCAAGTTCGTGTATATACTCCCGCAGTAAGTTCAGACATTCGTCTGGTGTCATACGTCGGCGAACAATCGGTCGATCCATGGCGACACTCCTCGCTACGACCTCGAATTGTCAGCACCGTGACCGACATCATCGAACACGATGAGAACAATGCGAGTATGCTAAGCAAGGGTTGGACCGAAGTCGAATGAGAGTAGTGCTCCGAACCATCGGCGCATTGGGCTGATGGTGAGAACTGGAAGGCAAGTCTGATGGTGCTTACGCGAATCGATTACTCAATTGAATGATGGTGGGAAGCTCGTTGTGGCAAGTAGCTGCGTAGCTTTCATGAACGCGGCGACCAGTAACAAAGAAGAAACGTCCCACACGCACTCATACCAAGCATGAGAACGATGCCCCCCCATAAGCTCATGCCCGGGACAGGCTCCGCACCGGCAGCAAAGAACGTCACGCCCTGCTTAAAGGCATCAAATGCCGGCTTCTTGGAAGCGGTTTCATCGCTTCGAACGATGCCGGTGGGGCCAAAGATCTCTTCAGCATTGTCCGCAAAACAGGATGGGAATCCCTCAGCTTCGAGTGCATCACCGACGTAGGCAATACCCTCCATGGAATGATCGTTCAGCGTCCAGAGACAGAAGGTTCTGAAATGCGCGCGACGTTCATCCAGTGCCTCGACAACGGCATCCATGATCGCCTTTTGATTATCAAGACCGGCGTTCGCCCCCAGCGTCAGGGGCATGTCACCCCATCCAGTGGCCTGACCGAACTCCTGCACGCAGATCAGTCGGCCATCGGCCGCCTCAATCATCTGATCCAGCAAAGGCCCGACGCCGTCACCCGTCGACGCTTCATACAACGGAAGATTCACACCCTCGACCTGGCAGGTCGAAGATTCCACGAAGTCGTAGGCGTAGCCATTGAAAGACGCCACATCGAGCAACGGCATCAATGTTGGAATGGCCGCATCAGATGGACCGGCGAAGACCACCGTGCAGGCCAACTCGGGTGCGATCGCATGAACATGCGAGACGACTTGTTCAACAAATCCGGCGAAACCGACCGCGAGCGCAGGATCTTCTCCCAGGTATCCTCCCGGCTCATTGGCGAGTCCCAGCATGTAGACGCCAC
>JBMYUM010000387.1:0-4203 GCA_049605375.1 Phycisphaerae bacterium
TTTCCGTATGCGTTTCCGGTTTCACGCATGATCAAGATGGGGGTTACACTGGCCAACGCGCACTGCATCAGTTTGACGATGCAGACACCGTTGGTGAGTGCGGTCCAGGGTGCGAGGATAGCCGGGTAGAGCGGGAGTCGCGTGGCGCGGAATCCGAATTCGTCGAGTAGCGTGCCGTTGTTCCATAAGTTTGTTGCAATCAGCCAGTATTGCGTTTCGTCGGGGAATTCAAGGCTGTTCGGGGAATCGGCGGTGAGCATACGGTAGACCGCCCACCCGCATCGCAAGCCGCATGCGATGACGAATACGATGCCGAGTTCCATTCGGCAAGGGGATGTTGGCGTGCCCTCGTTGATACGCTGTGATGATGAAGCGTCCGAGGGTTCAAGCATCAACCGGTCCTCTGTTTCAGTTGCGCGTTGGGTTGCGGGGCGTAGGCTTCCGGCAAATCCTGTCGGGTGATTCCTGATCAGGTTTCCATTGGTTTTGCCGACAGGTGCAGAACGCGTTTCGTCAGCGCTGTCATCTTGACTCGTTCATCCAATCGATGGCCGATAACCCAAATCGGGCCGAGTTGATCGCAGAGGACGGCGACACGGTTTCTCGATTTCGGGTCGACTTTCGTATCGATGAGGAAGTCAGCCAGTTTCTTTGAGCCCGGTGCGCCAAGTGGGAAAAACCGGTCGCCTGCTCGTCTTGTTCGTACGACGAGTGGGGGGCGAACGGCGTCCATATCCACGTACTCTTCCATTTTTCCGGCGCTCTTTCGAAGTCGTGTGATGTCGGCATCTTCGACTTCGTTGATCTCGCAGTTGATTTCGAGTCGACGGATAGGCAGAACTGTTCTGCCGGGCAGGTGTACTGCGATCTCCGGCGAGATTTCCTCCCGAGGTTCTTCCGTCGGCAAGGAAAAGATGAGATGCCCGTATCGCTTTTCGATGGTCATTCCCCGAGGGAACTGGATCTGTCGTCCGCTTGCGGGGTCGGCGAGTAAATCGAACGCGGCGCGCAGATGGGTGAATGCGAGGTCTTGTTCGCCGAGGCCGAACGAGCGATAGGCGAGGCGAATGATCTCGGTCTGTACGATTCTGCTCTTTCGGCTGAGCGCATCAGCGTTGATGGTCAGCACCTGGTCATTTCGTGAGACGATCAGCGTTGTGAATGTGCGTTCGACGGTTTCTTTGAGGTACTCTGCGGCCCATTGGGCCTGTTCGCCAAGCCGGTTGATCGCTTCTTTCACCTGCGGGTTCACGTCGGCGGCAAGATCGGGAAGGATCTTGTTGCGAATGCGATTCCGCAGGGGTTCGTTGGAGAGGTTGCTCGCATCCTCGCGGTAGGGGATGCCCTCGTCGGCCAGGTATGTCATGACCCATTCGCGGGGACGACGGAGGAGTGGTCGCACGACGGTGATTTCGCTCTGGGGGCTGAGTAGCCTCGTGCGTGGGATGCCTGCCAGACCGCGTACGCCGGTGCCGCGCAAAATGCGTTGCAAAATGGTTTCGGCATTGTCATCGGATTGATGAGCGAGTGCGATCATTTTGGCGCCTGCCTGGAGGCAGACGCGTTCATAGAAGTCGTATCGTTCCCGTCGTCCGACTTCTTCTGTCGACATGCCTTCTTCTTCGGCGATGGCAGCAACGTCACTGCTTTGAATTGTGCAAGCGAGGGAGTTGGCATCGGCTGAGGCCTGAACGAAGGCGGCATCCTCTTCCGCGTCCTGAGGACGGAGTTTGTGGTTGAGGTGCGCCACGTGGAGGTCGAGGCTCCACCCCATGTGGTGGTTGAGCCCGATCAGCAGATTCAATAGTGCCATGGAGTCGGGCCCTCCCGAGACGCCAACGACGAGTTTGGCGTCCTGTTCGAAGAGGTTGTCGGCCACGATTTCCTGAGCGAAGGACTTCAGCATGTTACGGTTTCCGAACGCGGTGGCGGTGCCGCTGGAGGCGGCAATCGCGTTTTGTCGGACTCCTGTCAGTGGGCCATCAAGCCGGCAGTCTCGAACACCGTTTCCGAGAGTGTCGGGTGGGGGTGAACGGTCTTGTGGAGATCGTAGGCGACGGCACCCATCTCAATGGCGAGTGCGCCTTCGCTGATCATTTCGCCGGCATGCGGTCCGGTGATTCCGACACCAAGGACGCGTTGGGTTTCCTTGTCGAAGATGATTTTGGTCATGCCGTCGGTTCGTCCCAAGGCGACCGCCCGGCCGGATGCGGACCAGGGCATTTTCTTCACCGTGATCGACTTGCCTTGCATCTTGGCTTCTTCTTCGGTTAACCCTGCCCACGCGAGTTCCGGGTCCGTGTATACGACGGCGGGAATCGCTCGTGGTTCGAAGTTCTCTGGTTTTCCGGCCATCTGGTCCGCGACGACGATTCCTTCGTGGATTGCTTTGTGGGCGAGCATGGGGCCGCCGATAACATCACCGATCGCATAGATACGATTGGCTGAGGTTCGGAAGTTGTCATCGACGTCGATGAAGCCACGGTCGTCGAGTTTGACGCCGGCTTGTTCGACCCCGAGTCCGTCGGTGTTGGGGCGGCGGCCGACTGCAACGAGCACCGATTCGAAGACGTTGTTCGCCGGTATGTTCTTTCCTTCGAACTTGACCTCAATCCCTTTCTTGACTTCGGTCATGCCGACGACTTTGGTTTCGAGGCAGATGGCTTCGAATTGTTCGGTCAGACGCTTGATGAGTGGCCTTGCGAGGTCGGAGTCTGCGCCGGCGAGGATGTTGGGAAGCATTTCGACGACGGTCACTTTTGAGCCGAGCGAAGCGTATACCTGTCCCAGTTCAAGGCCGATGTAGCCACCTCCGAGTACCATCATGGTCTTGGGGATTTCTTTCAGGTCGAGGGCCGTTCGCGAGCCGAGAATTCTCGGGGAATCAGGAGCGAGATTCTTAAGTTCGATGGCCTTCGAGCCGGTGGCGATAATGCACTTGCCGAACTTGATGCGTGTGTTTGATTCACCTGCGACTGACACGTTTCGGGCGTCATCGAATCTTGCTGTTCCGTGGATCTTCTCGACCTTGTGTTTCTTGCAGAGCATTTCGAGGCCGCCGGTCAGTTTGTCGACGACTTTTTCCTTCCAGCCGCGCAGGGCGTTGATGTCCACTTTGATCTTGCCGACATCGATCCCCATTTCTTTTGCCGTGGACGCGAGGTGGAGCGTCTCGGCTGCGTGCAGGTAGGTCTTTGACGGGATGCAGCCTCGGTTCAGGCATACCCCACCAAGTTTGGGGCCTGCTTCGACGAGGGTTACCTGCATACCGTGTTCGGCTGCCCTGAATGCGGCGTGGTATCCACCGGGGCCTGCGCCGATCACCAACAATTCCGTTTCCTGGGTGAGTTCACCGACAACCATGTCAGGTTGAATCCTTTCTTTGAAAGGTAGAGTCTTTGTTGTTACCGCGGCGTGGACTATCCGGTTGCTTACGGGATCGCTGTCTGGCGATGGGTCCTGCGCGGATCAGATACGAATGTGGGCGTCTGCCGCACGGCACGTTGCCGGCGGCGAGACACCGATCGATTCAGCTTCTTCAATCGAGCATGAAGAGGCCAGGGTTTTCGAGGTAGTTCTTGATCTCGCTGCAGAATCGAGCCGAGTTGGCTCCGTCGGTTGCGCGATGATCGAAGGACAGGTTCAATGGGAGCGTGAGGGCTTCCACGACTTTATCACCCTTGAACGCCGGGACGCGACGTGAGCGGCCAAGGCCGAGGATCGCGACTTCAGGGAAGTTGATGATTGGCGTACTGAAGGTGCCGCCCAGGGCGCCGACGTTGGTGATGGTAAACGTTCCTCCGCGGAGGTCTTCAATACTGAACTGATTGTTGCGGATACGGTCCGCGAGATTCTTCAGTTCGATAGCGATGCCGCGCATGCTGAGCTGGTCACAGTTTTTCAGGACGGGGACGACAAGGCCGCGTTCGGAGTCAACGGCGATTCCCATGTTGACGTATTTCTTGTACGTCATTTCTCCGCTTTCGAGGTCGAAGCTGGCATTGAATTCGGGGTGATTTTTCAGTGCCAGGCATGTTGCCCGAATGACAAACGTCATGGCGGTCAGTTTGGGGTTGTTGTCCGTGGTAGCGTTGACGCTCTTTCGCAGGGCTTCCAGATTCGTGATGTCGGCATCATCGCCATGTGTCACGTGGACGGCGGTGTATGCCGACCTTGTCATCTGGTTGGAGATTGTTTTCCGGA
>JBMYUM010000388.1:0-4177 GCA_049605375.1 Phycisphaerae bacterium
TCGAGCTGTGCTTTGACCAGCTTCTCGATCTCTTCCTTCAGCTTTTCCTCAGTCACACCTCGCTTGGCAAGAATGGCAGCACCGACGCCCGTGCCTTCGCGCTGAATGGCCAGGAGCAGGTGTTCCGTCCCTACGTACTCCAGGTCGTATTCATGTGCGATGCGATTGGCAAGTTTGATGACGTGATCCACACGTCCGCTGGACTTGGGTAGCATTCCATTCTCTCCAAGTGGTGGCCAACAATTCTGACGCGAGCCATGTTCGGAGCGTTTTCACATCGGACTCGCGCCGTACATGCTAGAGATCGCATTCAACACGAAATGGCATCCCCACGCAACCAGAATCACTCGGAAGCAGACAGGACAGGTCGATGCAATTTCGTCGATCGTGCCGGCACCTAATAAAAAAGCGGGGCATTTCGTATGAAACACCCCGCTTCTCATCGTATTCAGTTAGCCGGCGTTACATGCGACGCCTTCTGATAAAGCCCAGAACCATCAGCATGAGCGACATCGGCAGGATACCGACGGCACCGCAGATGTTGCCGCCACCATCGCCATCGCCACCTGTTCCGGCTCCTGGCGGAAGTGGTGTCGGGCCCGGTGCGCCAACTTCTTCTTCGCCTGGGAACACCGTCACCACTCGCTCAGCGGTGATGATCTGCGTCGTCGCGAGCGAAGTACGGGTTGTGATACGAGCCGTAATCGGAATTCGCAGATTGGCATCGTTGAAGTTGGTGTACGTGTGCGGAACCACGAGGCTGTTCGACGTCGAACCGTCGCCCAGATCCCATTCAACCGACAAGAGTTCACCCACCAGGTTAGACGAGTCGACACTGAGCAACACGTCAAACGGGGAGATGCCGCTGCTTACATCGGAATCAACGCTTCCGGGGATACCGACCAGGATACGGACATTCGAGTTGCCGGCGCCGGGTGCGAAATCACCAACATCGGGACCTTCAACACGAATCGCAACCTGGGCCGTGCCCGGCGTGCCATCCGCATCGTACATGGTCAGTCGAGCAATGAAGGTCCGCGTTTCATTGGCGTCAACCTCATAGGTATACGTTGCGTTACGTGTGGCGGCATCGACACTCAGGCCTGCCTCAAGATCGAAGTCCCATTCAACGCGGTTCGGATCAATGTCGGCATCAACACGTTCGGCGTTACCAACAAACTGCACCGTCAAAGGCGATACGCCTTCCGTCAATGAAACAGCGATCGTGACGTTCGGTGGTCGATTCTCAACCGGACCACCATCGCCCGGTCCGTCACCGTCACTATCTTCCTCAACGAGTAACTCGGTTCCCCAAGAATAGCGACCAATACCGCTACGCCCATAGACGGCATAAATGCGTCCAGGTTGCGCGACGTCCTCCAGGACGACATTCTCATTGTTACCGCAGTTACTGCCTTCGCAGGTGGTCACCGACGTCAGTGTAACACCGGCCGGCAGTGGTGCGACCGGTGAACCGCTGCAACCAAGCTGGTCATTGCTGTAGCAGACCCCGTCAACCGGGAACGGCGACTCGGCGTTGAAATCGAACGTAAAAGCGCCGGTCGATTCAATGACCAGGAACTCTCGCGTACCGCGACCAGAGTTCCAACTGAGGTCATCAGCGTCAGCACTCAGGTTGCGTACCTGCGATGGCCAGGTCAGGCCACCATTTTCGAGTGCTTCCGACGCGGCTTGAACTGCACCGAATGCGTTCACACGACCGTAGCCGAATGTACTGCTGCGACCGGTGATATTGTCATAGTCTGCCACGTTCGGATCGATCAGGTCGCACGTGTGTTCCATGACGATACGAACATCGATCGCCGTCAATCCAGGGTTCTCCGACAGCATGATGGCTGCGGTTCCCGCGACGAGCGGACAAGATGCCGATGTTCCCAGGAACTCTTCCGTGAACAGGCCGGCACCGTCGACGGCCGAATTGCCGGTGAGGTCCAGACCGGAGATATTGAAACCATCTTCAACCACGATGTCATCATCGGTGTTGTCGGTTGTCAGCATTCCCAGACCCTCAACACCGCCCGGTGCGAGGAAATCGATGTCCGGGCCGAACTTGCTGTAGCTCGCGAGGGTATCCGCATTCGTTGACGCACCAACACCGATCACTGAATTCAGGGTTGCCAGCGTCTCACCGGAAACCAACGGTTCCTGATTTGCGCCGTCCTCGAAATTTCCAGCGGCGAAAACAACGACCATTCCACGGGCCGGTGCAGCACCACCCTCGCCGTCGGGGTCACGGCCGTCGAAGAATGCTGTGTTGATTGCATCTTCCAGGACCGACGGAATCGGTTCATCTTCATCAAGTCCCCAACTGTTGATGTGAACATCAACGCTCTGCTGACGGGCGAAGGTGTAGACGCTGGCTTTCTGCGCAGCGGTGGTAAATTCGGCAGCACCGCGAGAAACGGTGAAACGGCTAAGGAATGCCACACCACGACCACCGATTTCGTTACCGGCCGCCGCGGCCAACCCCATCACCGCGGTACCGTGTCGGTCACCGATCTGCTTGGGCTCGGGGTTATTGGAATCGGGATTGGTCGACAGCAGTGTCGGGTCGTGACCGACGCCGATGTAATTGCTGCGAAGGTCATCGTGGTTCACGTCGCAAGCGTCATCGAACATGCCAAGAAGCACGTCACCACCTGCCGCAATCGTCCAGGCATCAACGGCCGAGATGTCAGCACCTTGCGTCCCACCATCCTGACCGGAGTTTTCAAGGTGCCACTGACGACCGAAGAACTGGTCGGCCGGCGTCACCTGCTGCAGATAACCTGGCGAACGGAAGTTGGGCTGTGCGTATACGACGCGCGAGTCCTCACTCATGACTTCTGCGCGGAACACTTCATCGTCATCGCGATCAACGGGCTTCACGCAATACACGCCCGGCAACCCGTCAATGGATTCCACAAGCGAAAGGCGGTAGTCGTACCACAGCGATGCGACGTCCTGATCACTCAAGCTGTCGGCAACGCGAACGATGATCGAGCCTGTTGACAGGAACGGATGCGGCACGTCGGGCATGTAGTAGACCGGTTGAACGTCTACGACTTCCGGGTCCAAGCGAACAAGGTCACGCTGCTTGGCATCAGCCTTGTACACGCGCATCACGCGAATTCGCGACGTCGGTTCCAGCGAGTCGTCGACAACGGCAATTCCCTTGGATGCCAGCCGCTTGGTGCACGGGTCGACGACGTCCGCGTTTGAAAACTCAACGGCAAATTCGTCGGTGGAGCGATACATCTCGTAGCGTGCGCCGGTGTGACGGACGAAGTGACGAGCACTTTCCGCCTCTGCGCGTACGATCGGCAGTATTGCGGTCACCGCAGCCAAGCAAAACGTCAAGCGTCGTGCCTTCATGAATCCATTACCTTTCGTTGGTTCCTGTGCCGCTCATGCGACAAACACGTCGCGGCAGCCCGACAATACGGGCCTACATGTCCGTTATAGTATTGCGAAGAGAGCAAGTTTTCTACCCATTTTAACAGGCGGTGGTAACTGAACTCCGTTTCGAACGTTGTGAATGCAACCGGGTGAGACGACTGTCTTTTGGCAACGCATAATGGGTCCGAAATAAGCCCGTTTGCAAAGCGGATACGCCACTTCCACCGCCAGCAGTACGGCCGGATCGATCCGATAAACGTCGGTCAACGCCCCATATCGCCGTATGGTCCGATGTTGCCCGTCGTGGGTCGTTCCGCCGAAAGGAGTTGCCGCAGCGATAACCGTCGACAACACCCCCGCTTAGATGCGATTATTCTTGGAAGTGGTAAATAGCCTGTCAAGGAGCGAAGCGCATTCGAATCAGAACAAACTGGTGAGAACAGCGGTACTCTCGGACGTATTTTCAATTCCTGGTCTCACGCCAACCCCGTCGCCTCTGCCACATTCTTCCAGGTCTCGTACGCATCTTTCCCAAAAAGCACAAACGTCACCGTCATCGGTCCTCCGAATTCCCCTGCCTCGTGCGGCTGCGATAATTCGTTGGCGAGGGTCCGCAAAGCGATTTCGGCGGCCGCCTTCATGGGATAGCCGTACACGCCACAGCTGATGGCGGGATAGGCAAGATGGCGACAGCCGTTCTCGATCGCCAAGGCGAACGACGTACGATAACAGGAAGCCAAAAGTTCGGCCTCGCCCTGCTCACCACCTCGCCAGATCG
>JBMYUM010000389.1:0-4143 GCA_049605375.1 Phycisphaerae bacterium
GCATTCAGATGGAACTCTATGTTTGGGACTATGCCGCATCTCAATGGAGTAACGGAGCGGGCGTCATGGGTGAAAACCAGTACGCAGACAACGCCGCACAGAACCGTGACGTCATACTGACCCATTCGATCCGGCAAAACGTCGAGAGATACCTGGGCGATGATGGCCGGCTGACGTTCCTCGTCTACGGAGAGCGCTCCAGCCAGGAGTCCATGCACGATTACGTTTCTGTCACAGTCACGTCCGGCGTGCCCAGCGAACCTGTCCCCGCCGTCTCATTCTGGGGTGTCATCGCAACGGCACTGATGGTCTTGACTGGCGGAACAATCGTGTTCGCCACCATGCGAGTCGGCCGCCAGCCGGCCTGACCACGACTCGCCCCATCGACCGTTACCCGTTATGGTATGACCCGGAGGATTCGTCCTCCGGGTTTTTTTGTGTACCGTACAAATTGCCATATCGCGCATTCCCTTCTTTCGAATCGGACGGCCGGTGAAAACGAGAGAGAGAAAAATCAGGGTAGAGGGCGCATCGCTATCGGCAGCGCGGATGCTTCTTCGTTCTGATCTTGACTGGTTGCCGGGGTTTCCGGATCGAGGAACCGATGGCGCCCAGGAACAGGACCGTGTGGACGGTGACGGGTTGCCGTGGTATGCCGCGTCATGCTACGACGAGAACGGCCTCATTCGTCACCAGGTGACGCGCGAGAACATTCATCGTGCCGTCTTCGCGCGAAAGAAACTTCAGGGACAGTACGATGTTGTCCTTCCCAAGTTGTTCTCAGATCCCCAATGGTGGTTGTCCGGTACAGAGCGTCTACTTGATCTTGTGAAACAATCCATTCATGACGGGGTACCGGCCCCGGCACATCTCCTTGATATACCAAATGGCTATAGCGCCACGGCGATCCGAAAGGCCCGAGAAACAACAAGATTGCAGCCAGAGCTCAAACCGCTTCTCGACGCGCTGAGTTGGACCTACTATCTGGATCCCAAGAGTTTCGGACTTGCCGTCAACTGGGTTGCACGTTCCAGCGATGCACTGGTTCGACTCGTCCATATCGATCGTGAACGACCGATCGTCGCACTCATGCAGAGCTTGTGTATCCTCGAGCTTCGAGCCAAAGGGATGGTGCAGCCCTACCTCGAATGCCTGATCAACCGCCCGGCAGCCAATCGGCCAACCGGTGTCGCGAACTTCCGAATGCAGACCCGGCAATTGATCAAGCGTCAGCAACGTCGTGGACGACCCGCTGTCGCGTTGGCCAAGGCCAAGAACCTGCTGAAGACCTATGATTCATCTCGCATCCGATACATCGATCCGGGTACCGGCAAGGGATTCGACGATCCTCTGGTAACGCCGTGGTGGCAAGTGGTTAACTGGCTCTTGCACCAGAATGCAACAACCACGAAAAAAGCACTGAGCCTCTTTGATTTCCTGGTTCCGGCTGATGTTGTACGTGGCTGGCGCATATGGTGGGAAGAGCTGGAAGCCCTGAAAACACGCCTTGATCGCGAGCCGGCCGATCATCCTAAAATAAAGAAAGAGGATCTCCTGCATTCACTCAGGAATCTCCTCGAAAACGAGCCGCCCACCCTTCACGTTGAGGCGATGCTGCGGGGCATCGCGCAGGCAGCGCAGCCTTCCTTCAAGAAAATGGGGGATCAGCTGGTCAAGTGCATCGGCAGGCTACCCGAGACCATTCGTGGGCGTCTGGTTCGACCGGCCATGTTCATGCACTTCATGGCCTTGCATGAGAATCGCGAGGAAAGTCTGGGTGTCTTTATTGAGTCGTTTCTGCGCTACCAGGCGAAGGGCACCCTACGGCCGGCGGTGCGTTACAGCGCCTGGTTATCCGTGATCGACTATTGGCATCGAGGGTTCTGCGAACAGATGGCGTTCACCGGTCCGACACGGCATATGATGCGGCTGTACAGGGAACGCCGGGAGATGAATCGTGCGTTCGCTGCCATGCTTTCGTGCAAGGAAGCCCGCAACAGACCATTTCGTGAGGAGCATACGCGTTGGGCACTGACATTAGCCGGCGCAAGCGATACGCCCGAGACGGCTGCAACTCGATTTGTCACCATGATGCGTCAAGAAGGTGAACCCCGGTACCCCTTCCGTCGTTACCTCGCGATAGCTGATCGAATCGCTGATGATGCAGAAGATTTCTGCAAGCTGTACCAGACGCTTCGCGAAACGCAGAACATGATGCCTCAGTATGGGGCCATCCTCTTGTCCATGCATGAGCAACTGAAGAGCGCTGGATGGTCTTCGCTGGTGCGGGATGTGATTCATGATGGACAGATGGCGGAGCTGATCACGCTTGTTCCACTCGTTCGTATGGCCGATACGCTATCCCTTCGCGTCACGTTGCCTTCCGATCCCGAGCCGGCGACCGTACCGACATGGGCTCGGCACTATCCCACAGAGCTGCACAAGGCGCTGGGCAGGCTGGATTCCCTGTCGGATACTGCCGAGGCTTCATGCAAGAGGCTACTGAAGTCCGTGTTCTTTGAACCTCATCGGATTGCACAGGAGGTGGAGGCGATTCTCCGCCTGATGAGGGTTCGCCGTGATGATCCGAAGCTACGTACGCGTCTTGAGAATCTTCGGAAACGTAAGCACGCGGATACACGCCCGGACAAAGCCCTGGTCCGAAAGGCCCTACAGCGCATCAATCGGCAGATTCGGCATGTTGTCCTGCATCAATGGAACGTCAGGATCCGCGAGACCTTGTCTGACTCCCTCGCGGCGTTTCTGGGAACCGATGGCGATGTCGACCTATTGTTGGCAGATCCCCACCTGTCGGTGCTTACGCATGTTTGGGAGCTGGAGGAACATGCTGTACGAAAGATGGCCTTCAAGATCTACCGGCGCCGCACGGGGTCATCCTCATGGAACATGAACGATGCTCCACCCAATCGACGGTTTGTTGATGCCATGATCAAGCAGGGCGTGCATATGCTACCCTGGCTGGAGGAAAGCCCTCCGTCAGCTTGGGATGCACCCAATGGTCAGACCTATCATGTTGGCTTCGAAGCTGATCCGCTCGAGGTCTTTCAGATGGGTGCTCCGTTCGGCACGTGCCTTTCGCCAGGCGACTTCAACTTCTTTTCAGCGATCACGAACGCGGCCGACGTGAACAAGAAGGTACTTTATGCTCGCGACCATCGGCAGCAGATTGTTGCACGATGTCTCTTCGCCTTGAGTGATGCCGGCGGAATTTTGACATTCCACCCCTACAGCCATGACACCGCCATGGGTTTTTCGTCGTACGTTGCCGAAACGGCGCGCAATCTCGCGAATCGCATGGGCACGGTGGCCATGGATCGCGGCAGTGTCTCCGCCCTCATGGTCTCCGATTGGTACGACGATGGACCGGTGGACCTCTGTGGCCGGTTTCCGTTCCTGGAAGGTGGTTCGACATTCCGAAAAGAACTGCTGGCGAGGCCGCAGATCGAATTACGCCCGCTGATTCGAGAGACGTTCGCACCGCTACCTCTGAATACGCTGACTCTGTCGCTGCTTCTGGAGCTTTCGGAATGTGAAGAGCGACCTGGCATCGTGTGCGCCGTGATGCCGGAGTTGGAAGATGTGGACGATCTGACGATGCGACAATGGAAGACTGCAATCGACTGCCTGGAGAAGGCTGGCGAACGCGGCTCCGCCATCAACTTAATTCAGCGAAGAATTATCCCAAAATTCCGAAGGCAGCGCGGGGATTCCACGTGGGCGACAACCATTCTGGAGTCGATAGCCGATATCGACCCATCGTCAGCGCTTCGGGCCATTCGGGCGACACGTGATTCCAATATTCGCGACGACAGCGAGGAGAGCGTTCCACGGCAGGAGATTCTCATCAAAGCCTATCGAAACCTCGGTCGTCGAAAGAAAGCTGAATTGCTTCACAAGAAAAACGAGTCAAGAAATCGTACACGGTGATGGCGCGCTTCGTATCCATAGATACTGCACGGTCACCGTTACAAAAAAATGCCATGCTCACAACCACGTATCATGGTTGGCAAGCATGGCATCCTGACTCAACTGAATAATGCGCCTAGGCCGGCGACAAATCGTACGCAACAATCTTCTTGTTATCGCGAAGATAAAGCTGCGTTCCGACAAGCGTCGGTGCTG
>JBMYUM010000390.1:0-4132 GCA_049605375.1 Phycisphaerae bacterium
GATGGACCGCGGCATTCGTGGCTCCCCTGGAGTCAATAGCGAGGATAGTCCTGTTTCTGTGCCCCTACTTCGACAGCCGGCTCCGGCGATGATGTCGACGCCGTCGATTCGTCATCAGCATCCTGATCTGCGGAGGTACCGGTCGTTCCGAACGCCTTCAGTCTCTGTTGTTCAGCACGCCGTCGCTTCAATACAGGCTTGACATAGAACGCGAAAATCATGCCGATGACCGAGAGTGTCGATCCGGCCAGCTGGGCATAAACGCCATTTCGATTTCCGATACCAAGACCGGTGTAGATCATGCCGCTGCCGGCACGTTCCTGCATCGGCGGATCCCAGTTGGCTTGGAAGTACCAGAACCCGCCGTATCCGGTCGGGCTGTTCACGGAAATTTCGACCGGATCAGTCCAGCGATTTTGATCACCGTCAAAGAATCTGAGTTGGCTGACGTAGTTACGAATGGTCGCGGCACTTCCGCTGTACCCCCCGACGTGTTCATCCAGTGCAAATTCTTGCAAAGCAATGGCGGCCGGAAGGTAGCGTCGTTCACGTGAAAACAGCACTTCGACTTCGCTGCCATCGGCCAACGTCACGGTGCGTGGCAGGTAGGCAAAGCGCCCGGCGTAGCGGAACTGGGCATTGGGGAAAGCGTACTGGTTGTAGGGAATCCACTGCGCTTCCGTGTTGCTGCCGGTTCCAACTTCCAACCTGATCATTGACAGTGCAACACCCAGGTCGCGATTCTGCTGTTCCTTTGGAACGACAAACGGCTTTCTGACCGTGGTTGCGTGCGTGAAGAACGAGTCGACTTTGAACGTGCCTCGTGCGAGCTGGATGGTCTCACCCACGTTCACGTCTTTGGTTACGAGGCGGCGTTCCGAGCTGTTCTGCACAAACGTCAGGCCGCCGGGGTATCCTGCAAAGATGAACCAGGAGCCCGGTGGTTCAAAGGTCATCGTCAGTCGTGGGTCGGGTGCGTCAGCGGTACGCCCGTGGGGGTCAACCGTGTCACCTTCTGCGCGAATGTCGCGCGTCATGGCGGGCTGGTCTGCGACCATGCGTGTGAAACGCCCTTCTGGCGTTTCAACTTCGACCATGGCGATGGCGACCGTCTGCGCTTCGATATCCAGCCGCCCAGGTACTGCAACGATACGGTAGCGGAGGTCGGTTCCGGGCAAGGCAGTAAATGCACCGTCACGTCCGACCACGGTTTGCGCCGTCAACGGAACATCGACCGACTTCCCCGTTTCGTTAATGGTGATGGTCACGGCGCCGAGCGCTCGCTTCGGTAGCTGTTCGAGCTGCGACTTGTCTTGCAGCCAAACAAACTGTGCGCCGCCGTCGGGCGTTCCGCTTTGTTCCGCATCAAAGGCGACAAGTTCGAACTGCTGGTCCTGTATATCCGGCATGGATGCCGTGAATCGAAGAACAGGATTCACCCATTTGCCACCATCTTCCCATCGCTCCTGCATCTGGGCATAGCGGAGAAAGCCTGAGATGCGTACGGGTGTGTCTCCGAGCGCGTCGGGTTCTTCCCCCGGCGGCACCTCAATGTCGATCATTCGAGGGGTGATATCATGTTCAGCAAGGACAAGATCGCGAGAACTGACATAGTCGTTGTAGCGAGGAAGCCCCGAGATGATGCGTTGCGACCAGTCCTTTTCGCCAGGCCGACGGACAAATAGCGCCCAGGTATCCTTCACATGAAACGTCGTCGTCGGTGCAAGGTCTTGCGACAGTCGAAGGTCTGCGTTGACAAGCCGTCTGCCAATGGCGTTGCTGGCATATCCGCTGCCGGGGATCAGGTCACGTGCGAATTCGTCGTGTGTCCCGTAGAGGAATCTGACAAAGCCGTTTCCCTGCGGAGGGGTTACAGCCACCATGACTTCGAACAGGTCTTCGCCTTTATCCTTCAGGGCGACCGCTTCCGGTGGGAGATTGGGTTCCGTATTCGTGGCACCGATAGCGAATTTCCATTCGCCGTCCGGCGTAGCGATCGTTGTCTGGTTTCCCGGAATGGCAACAAGCGTTTGCAACTCATCGCTTCCCGGTGCCTGAATGACGACCTGCCGTCGGAAAACCGGCGCATCGCCTTCCACCTTGGTGCTGAAGTAGACATAGCTTCCAAGGGTCATCGTGATGATCCCGAAGTGGATGCCCCAAACCCCGAGGTTCATGAACCGTAGCGGAATTCGCCTCACGGTGATGACAAACATGTTGAGGGTGAACAGGGCCACGAGCAGGTCGAACGGCCACCAGTGGAACCACTCGAACTCCGTCATTTCAAACAGCGGGATTTGCCGCAGCGCGGGCACGGCGCTGCCGACCGAGCAGTAGATAAACAGCAGGACCAGTAATGTGATGCCAAACCAGAGGCTACTGAACAGGTCAAGGACGAGCGTGACCGGCCCTCTCGGAGATCGTCTTCCGGACGGAGATGCGATGTTCGGGGCACCATTGATGCCACCATTGATGCCACCATTGCCCGCTCCATTTGCCGCAACACCTGCCATTCTTTTCCTTTCGTCGGGACCCCCTGGCTCCTGAACTCACAACCAGCAGATTATATTAGTGAGAGGGATCATATAACAGCAAACCGCCGCGATTCTTCTGAAACCGCGGCGGCTGTCGACTTTGTTCAACTATGAGCTCACCCGCAGGAGCGGGCATGCATGATTTATTGGCCGGAATCGGCGTACTTCACTGCGTTTCCTGCAGCCGATGAGACTGACGTTGCGATCGTTCCAGCCGGTACCAAGTAGATTTCGACCCGTCGGTTCAGACTCTTTCCTTTTTGCGAACCGTTGGAGGCGACAGGCCGGTGCTGTCCGTACCCCATGACGCCAATGCGTTTCGGGGTGTACTGGAAGCGTTGAAGCACGTCTGACACCGCGATGGCACGGTGGGCTGCGAGGTGCCAATTCGTCGGGTGCTTCGACTTCGTTGCGCTTTTCTTGATCGGCTGATTGTCCGTGTGGCCGGCGACGATCACTTCGAAGCTCGCGGCTTCCGCTGATTTCAAAACATCTGTAAACGCGCGAAGAGACTCGATCGACGATTCTTTCACGACGTCACTGCCGAGTGCGAACAACAGGTCTGCCTTCCACTTCATGGTTCCGCGTTGCGAGTCATATTCGACGGAAGACGGTTGAGCCTGTGCGAACTGCTTTAGCGCGTTGTCGAGAGGGACCGGCAGTTTCGGTTCGTTGATGATGATTTTGTTGAGCGGCTGCTGGGCGAGGCGATCGAGTTCGCTCAGTGCTTTCACGCGGCTTTCGTCAAGCAGGTCATTTTCTTCACGAAGACTGGCGAGCAGCTGATCTTTCATGCTGAGCTGACGCTGGCACTGCTGCCCGTCCGTCTGACATGCATCGATTCTGGCACGGAGCGAGGTGAGCTCCGAAGAAATGGCCTCTTTCTGGGCCATGACATTGCGATGGGCGGCCTGCAGTCGACGATGATCGTCAAGTGAAACGCACCCGGTCAGCATGAGGCCTGCGAAAGCGACGACGCCGAATCTTGCCGCAGCACGTCCGTTCAGGCATCCGCCACGTCGACAAACATTGACTCCACACCCTATCCATTCCATTTTTTCACGGATCATCGCATGCCTCCTATGCCTGCTTCTATATTTTTCAGACGACGTACTCGAAACGGGTACTTTAACTTGGATTCTTTCCATGGCCGGTCCGCCAACCGTCGTGGCCGCGCAAATCACGCCCCGACGGCACGAACCCGTCCTGCCCCGCGAACCGGGGAGAATTTGTTGTTTACCAACGATGCAGCCCTGCGCAAGATCGTGCGATCCTGGCAAGACTTCCATGGCCGCGTTTCGTCGCGGCGCTTTGCACGCTCTTTCGGTCGGTGAGACGTCTCAGCTGCCGCGTCGACCAAGAACGAACAAGACGGCGGTCACGATGAGCGAAAGCCCAAGTGAGCCCGCCGAGAAAATCAGGAGATTCGCGTTCACGGTTTCGATGATGCTCGGCACGACGCCGCGAACCATGCCAGCGGCTGCCAGCCCGGCAATCAGCATGACCAAAACGGCGATCCCCATCATGCCGGTCAGGGCATTCGACAGGGCATCGGCACCATATTCAACGGTCTGGACAACCTCGACTCTTCGCGTTGC
>JBMYUM010000391.1:0-4131 GCA_049605375.1 Phycisphaerae bacterium
GTCCGAGCGAAGAACTCGGCAGGGTTCATTTCGCCTGACAACGTCAGTTCGTGCGCAACGACCCGTAAAGCCTCGACGATGGTATCGATGTTCTCGACCAATGTGGTGTGAAATGCATCGGTCACTTCATGCTGTGGATAGTTCGTGGAGTAGTTTTCCATCGCCCGATCATGCCATAGTGCGCTATTCAATTGCAATCGCTGGTCTGTAAGACGTGAAACGGGAACATGAGTTCTGGGTCGGATTTGCGCTGAGAATTGAATCCATGGCAAGATTGGGCCATGTACGCCACTCCGCTGTATCTTCTGGTGAGCATTTTCTTCGTACTCATTTGCCTGCACTATCCGTCGGATGTTGTCTTGTTGATGCTGGTGCTGACCGCCTGGCGAATGTCGCGGTGACGCAAGTACCATTTTTTCTTATTTCAACAAGATGGTGGATGCCGCGAGGCCTGCGGCGCGGGTCCCTGTCGGCCGTCGCTCACCCCTCCGGGGACGAGCGAAGCGAGCATGGCGACGGGCGATAGGGTGTGACGTAGGCCATGCCTGCGGACGGGCTCCCGGAGGTAAGGCCTCGGTTTGCCATTTCAATAATTGACGCTCAGCTCACGCAGCTGGTCGTCGCGCTTCGATCCTCTTGTCGCGGGATCCGAACGACAGTTGCTCACAGTGCTCTTTCGTGTACCCGATGAGGTGCAGAGCACATCACTCGGTGGTCTCGTAAACTGCCCGATCACAAAGATTTGGAAGCCGCAGGATGGGGGTGGAATCCCCCCGTCCTGAGACAACAGAACGCCCACTCATTATTCCGAATCCGAGGCTCGCCCCATCATTGAGTAGAAAACCGGCAGTACGAGCAACGTCAATACTGTCGAAGTCACGACACACCCAATTACGACTGTTGCCAGAGGGCGCTGGACCTCGGCGCCTACGCCGGTGTTCAGGGCCATGGGGACAAAGCCAAGGCTCGCCACCAATCCCGTCATCAGGACCGGTCGTAGTCGTGTCATGGCGGCCTCGTGTATGGCATCACGAAGCTTGACTCCTTTCTCCAGCAAGTCCCGCAAGAACGAAACGAATACCATGTCACCCAAGACAGAAACGCCGGACATGGCTACAAAACCAATTCCGGCGGAAACACTGAACGGAAGATCCCGCATGTGTAGGGCGAAGATACCACCTACAGCAGCAAGTGGCAGGGTCATGAAGATTCGCAACACGTCCGCCACGCGTCCGTAGGTCATATAGAGTAACAGAAAGATCATGAGAAGCGCGAGTGGTACAACCACCATGAGGCGTTGGCTGGCGCGCTGCAAATGCTCGAACTGTCCACCGTAACGAATAAAGTACCCGGGAGGAAGCTTGATCTCTTCGGCAATCCGATGTTCAGCGTCGGCCACCAGGCTCCCGATGTCACGACCTCGCGCGTTACACTGAACAATGACGCGTCGCTTGCTCCATTCGCGGTTGATCATTGTCGGGCCTTCAACGATGCGCAGATCGGCGAGCCGGTAAAGCGGCAGACGCTTACCCGAGGCCGTTGAGACCAAGAGATTACCGACACGCTCGGGATCTGTACGAAAGGCGTCCGGTAGACGCACCGTTAAGGGGAATCGCATCTGACCCTGGCGCACCTCGCCAACGGAGACATTGCCTATCGACTCGATGAAGCTGAGTACCGTTGACGCAGGAATTCCGTAACGGGCGAGTTGATCCTGCCGCACTCGAATCTCAAGTAGCGGCTGCCCTGTGACCTGTTCCACTGAGATGTCGCTAGCGCCATCCACGCTTCGTAGAATCTCGGCCACTTTATCGGCGAGCGTTTTCAGGGACTCGAAATCATCACCAAAAATCTTAATTCCCAGGTCGCTCCGAACCCCCGCTACCATTTCATTGACACGCATTTCGATCGGTTGCATGAAGATGGTCCGCATGCCTGGCATCCCGGCAAGTTTAATCTCCATTTGTTCGACAAGCTCACCCTGCGTCTCGGCTCTCTTCCACATGTCACGTGACGAAAGCGTTATGAAAACATCAGTCTGTTCAAGACCCATCGGATCGGTCGCAACTTCCGGGGCGCCAGTCCGAGACCAGATATGCCTGATCTCGTCAGGAAATTCATCCATAAGTAGCTTTTCAATCTGCATTCCATACCGAACCGACTCGTCAATCGCCACGCCAGCTAATCGAACCGTGTTAATGACGATTGCCTCTTCGGAGAGTCGCGGGATAAAAACCGTTCCAAGCCGCGTTGCCATGAATATTCCGAAGACCAGCAGTAGCCCCACACACGTGAGAACAAACGATCGCTGACGCATAACGAACGCCAGCATCGGTCGATATACTCGCTTCGCAACTCGAACAAGAAACGGATCGCGTTCGACCGGATTCTTGGGAAGGAATAGACTGGCCAAAACGGGCATGAGCGTGAGTGAGAGAATTAAGGACCCCACGAGGGCAAACACGACCGTCAAAGCCATAGGGCGAAAGAGCTTCCCTTCGATTCCCTCAAGCGTGAGAATCGGCAAGTACACGATCATGATAATCAGCTCACCAAACATCGTTGGTTTTCGAACTTCAATGGCCGCGTCTCTTACGACGTCGATACGGGATCGTTTCGATTGGTTGCCGGCCAAGTGACGCATCCCATTTTCAATCTGAATAACCGAGCTATCGACAACGAGTCCAAAGTCGATCGCACCAAGGCTCATGAGGCTGCCGGCAATACTCACCTGCAACATACAATTGGCGGCAAACAACATGGAGAGTGGAATGGCGCAGGCAACGATCAGACCCCCACGGACATTGCCAAGAAACATGAACAACACCGCAATAACGAAAATCGCACCTTCGAACAGATTTGTCTTCACTGTGTGCAGAACATGATCGACTAGCTCGGTTCGATCGTAGACCGTGGTTACCGTAACATCGTCGGGAAGCGTCGGTTTGATCGTTTCCATGCGTGCCTTCATACGTTCAGTCACGTCACGCGGATTTTCTCCCATGAGCATGAAACCCAGCCCCAGCACCGCTTCGCCCTGAGCGCCATAGGTCACCGCGCCGCGACGGATTTCGTGACCCTCAACGACCATGCCGATTTGATGTATGAAAACCGGGACGCCGTCCTCGGCTTTGATGACGACGTTTTCAATCTGTTCAAGCGACTCCAAAATACCCACACCCTGGACGAGCAACGATTCACCCGAGCGAGTAATGGTACCGCCGCCGACGTTAAGGTTGTTTTCTCGCAGGGCATCGAACACGTCAAAGAGCGTCAGATCGTACTTCAGGAGACTGTCCGGCTCTACGATGACCTGGTATTGGCGTTCATGCCCCCCCCAGGTGTTGACTTCCGCCACACCAGAAACGCTGCGAAGCTGCGGTTTGATAATCCAATCTTGAATCGTGCGCAATTCGTTCAGGCTGTGCGTCGGGCTGGTCAGGATGTAGTGATAAACCTCACCCAAGCCTGTGGCGACCGGGCCCATTTCAGGGCGGGGTGAACCATCGGGCAATTCGACGGTAGCCAGACGCTCCGTAACAAGTTGGCGTGCAAAGTATATGTCCATACCCTCTTCAAAGATCACCGTCACTTGAGAGAGGCCGAACTTTGAGAGAGATCGAACTTCACTCAGTCCCTTCAGCCCGCTGATAGCCTGTTCGACTGGAAACGTGATTTGCTGCTCGATTTCAATCGGCGTTAATGCCGGAGATACCGTGTTGATTTGCACCTGAACTGGCGTCGAATCTGGAAATGCATCGACAGGTAAGTGCATGGCCGAGTAGGTACCGGTAATCACGAGAATCAGCGTCAGCGCGATGACGACAAATCTGTACCGTAGCGACCAAGTGATAAGGGCGTTTAACATATTCGACTATCTCCCCGTTTCCACTTCACAGCATCCGGCACCAATGTTCCCTTTAAGTATCTCGGTCTTCATGAGAAAGCTGCCCGTGCTTACTACGGCATCGCCTAGTTCAAGTCCCTTGATGATTTCGACAAACCCGTTGCTCTCGGCACCAAGTAGAACCTTGCGCGGCTGGAATACGGTGTTGGATTCGCGGATGAATGCCAGTTGACAACATCCATCGGTTTGAATCGCGTGGGCTGGAATTGCAACCACAGCTTCGT
>JBMYUM010000392.1:0-4124 GCA_049605375.1 Phycisphaerae bacterium
ATCGGTGTTGAAGGATGATGAGCGTCGAATGACGCCGCACACTTCGTAGCCTTTTTCGAGGAGAAAGTCGGCGAGGTATGAACCGTCCTGACCTGTGATACCGGTTACCAGTGCTTTCCTGGGCATGATACGCATTCTTTCGCTGCAAATGGATCTTTTCACGAATCGGCTACTCTCTATATGATCGGGGAGATCCAGCGACGAACCTTAGGGTTTCTGTAAACTTAGGGGGTGTCGGCAGGGCAGTGATTCTATAAAGGACTCCTATCATGATTCGAATGCCAAGTCTGGTTTCCATTCTGGCGCTGGCTTTGACCGGTACGGCGGGCTTGTGGGCGTGTCAGGCCGATACGCCACCGCCATCGATTCAATCCAAGGATGCTCCCGCGGATTCGACGCAGCCTGCTTCGAACGGGGCGCCGGCGGCGGCCGTTGATGAAGGGCAGGGACGTTCGCGTTTCGGTCGGGTCTTTCAGGCTCGGAAGGACGTAGCGGCGGATGCGAAGCTGATGAAGCAACTGGAGCAGGCGCGGGCGGCTGCGGAGGCATCGCCGGATGATCCGGAGGCGTTGATCTGGTATGGCCGTCGGCTGGGCTACCTTTGGCGCATGCGTGAGGCGATCGCGGTTTATACGAAGGGTATACAGAAGTGGCCTGACAACGCCGCGTTCTATCGTCATCGCGGGCATCGTTACATCAGTGTTCGCGCGTTTGACAAAGCGGTTGCGGATCTTCAGCGAGCGTCTGAGTTGATTCGCGGCAAAGACGACGTGGTGGAGCAGGACGGCATGCCGAATGCGCGAAACATTCCGCTGTCGACACTCGGGTTCAATATCTACTACCACCTGGGCGTTGCCCACTATGCGATGGGTGACTATCACGCGAGCATTCTTGCCTTCAAGCAGGCGATGATCTTTGGTCGCAAGTATGCCGACAATGTTGTGGCTTGCATCGACTGGTGCTATCTGGCGAATATTCAGATTGGTCGGCCGACGCGTGCGGAGAAGCTGTTGTCGGTTGTCAACGCCAATATGGAGATCATCGAGAATCACGCGTATTTCAAACGTGTGATGGTCTACAAGGGATTGATGAAGTTCGAAGAGGTCTGGAAGGAAGGTGACAACGAGCTTCAAGGGCTGACGTTGGGGTATGGCCTTGCGCGATGGTTGATGTATCAGGGGCGTGAGGAAGAGGCGAAATCGATGCTGCGCCGTTTGATTGCGAGCGAGTACTGGCCTGCTTTCGGCGTGGTTGCGGCGGAGGCCGAATGGGACAAGATGAAGACATCCTGGGGTAAGCCGTGAGTTGGTATGCCCTTAGCAGCCCGTTGAAAAAGTCATTTGGCCCCGCAGCGGTACTTTCGCCCTGGCTCTTCGTTCGCGGAAATGACAGCGATTCTTGTGATTCGCCTCCGTTTCGCCGCCTCGATCCGGAACGAAACTTCTCGCTTCTGGCCACAAAGCACTTCTTCAACCCGCTAATAAAGGAGTTTCAAATCAAGCGTAGCGTTGAGGCGATTCCTCAGAGCCGTTTCGAGAATAGCCGGGTGCCATGTTGAAGCCGCGGGAGCAAGCATGCCCGCGCACCTTCGATCCGCCTTCGGCGGACTCAGGAGACTTGGGCATGGCACGCTCAAAGGCATTGCACGCTCAAAGGCATGGCACGCTCAAAGGCATGGCACTGCTACGTTTGGAGTGAAACTGCTCTAGACTTCGATGCGTTGGAAGTGGCGTGCTCCCATTTTCATTGCCGCGACGCCAACGAGGACGGCGAACGCGACGGCGCCGAGGCAGAGTATGAGTGGCATTTGGCCGGGCACGCGCAGCGGGGCGGTTGGTCCTGCCTGCCAGGTGGCCATACCCACGGCGGTCAGGACGATGGCGACCAGTGCCAGTGATGCCAGCAGATTGGTCGTCCCGCCGAGTCCGTTGGCGATTCGTGCGACGTTGCGCTGATCGAACATGGGGAGTCGTGCTCCGATTCCCACGGAGAATCCGCATAGGCTGAAGCAAATTGCGCTGATGGTGAGAATGTGGAGTATCGCCCACTGCCATTGAAGATCGAGCAGCGTGACGGCCAGCAGCATGGCGCCGAGGCTGGCGGAGAGCGTGACGGTCATGGCGAATGCAAATTTTGCGAGCAGGACGCGTCCGCGCGGAATGGGCAGCAGGCCAATCATCCAGAGGGTGTGTCCTTCCAGTGAGACCAGCGGAAAGACGAAGCGGCACGTAAAGGTTGCCAGTATCAGGCTGATGGCGCACAGGTTCAGGAATGGTCCGACGAGTTTCCACCCTGAACCTTCGAGTCCGAATCGCAGTGTGGGCATATTGGTCAGGTAGAGGACGAGCAGTCCGAAGAGAATCGCGAGCTGGCTCCACTGCAACGGATCACGGAAGAAGGTTCGCAGATCTTTTGCAGCGATGAGTCGCAGTTCCAGCGGCAGGTAGAAGAAGAGAAGCCCTGCGAGTCCGCCGGTTGGACGGACGGCGTTCTTCAATTCCCCTCCACGTCCGGCTGTCGCGCGGTCGTATGCCGG
Organism: Phycisphaerae bacterium; assembly: GCA_049605375.1. Lineage (GTDB taxonomy): Bacteria > Planctomycetota > Phycisphaerae > UBA1845 > UBA1845 > JADFOB01. Next base: position 2,537 of record JBMYUM010000392.1, read on the forward strand.
CGTGAAGTAGCCTGCAATCACCTGGACCGTAAACCAGCTCAGGAACAAGGCGTTCGACACGGTTACGAACAGGTACATACCGGATTCATAGAATCGGCTTTGCAAGGCGAAGTCGATGCCTTCCGCCACCCAGTAGTTTGGCAGGAAGGCGTATTCAACGAAGCTCATCTTGGCAAGGAATGATCGCAGCCAGACATCGGTCGCGGCGTCTCCCATTCTGAGGGCGCGAACGCCGACGTAGATGAAGATGGCGATGAGGATGCCGACGACCAGTGCGACGGGTCTGACGAGGCGTTTCGGGAAGAACCGTGCCGCCAGGAAGGCCAGCAGCATGCCGAGTGATCCGGGTATGGGTATGAAGGATAAGAAGAAGGCGACAAACAGCACGTAGAAAATCGAATCTTGCGCTTCCACCGCGAGTGAGAACATCAGGGGCAGTCCCAGCAGAATCAGGGACCAGCTCGACATGATCAGGCTTTCCAGGTACTTCAACGTGACGAAATCGAGTTGTGTCAGCGGCGAGGTTACGAGGTATTCCGATTCGGCACGACTGAACAGGGAGCCGTAGGCGATGATCGCGTTGGAGAATGTCAGCAGTGCCAGCATGGCCACAAAGAAGAAATTGAAGATCAGCGGAATCGCGACGGTGGCTTCGAGCGGCGTTTTTCGAAACTGTTTGAACACCAGGTGAAACAGGAGCCAGAGCCCCGCCCAGATGACGGCGATGAGTAAAACAGTTGCCGTGACACGAAGCGGGGCTTCGTCGATCGCCACCATGACGCGGTTTTTCACGCTGATGACTTTCGTTTTCAGCAGCAGTCCCAGTTTTGAATGATGGAGGTGCCGGGGGGCAGCATCGGCGGCATCAGTCGTGTGGTGCATGCTCGGTTCCTTCCGTGAATTGCAGGAAGATCTCTTCCAAGCTGTGTTCCTGGGCTGCCCGATCCTTCAGTTCCTGCAGGGTTCCGCAGGCGATGAGTTTGCCGCGATTGATGATTCCGATGCGATGGGCGACGGCCTCGGCGATGTCGAGTGTATGGGTGCTCATGAAGACGGTTCCGCCTTGTTTGGCGAGGTCAACGAAGAGCCCTTTGACCGCGCGGATGGTTCGCGGGTCGAGGCCGACCATTGGTTCGTCAATGACGAGGACGCGCGGTGCATGCAGCAGCGCGGCGGCGAGCACGACTTTTTGCTTCATGCCGTGGCTGTAGGTTTCGGTGAGTCTGTCGAGGAATTCGACGCAATCAAGGTGCCGCGTCAGTTCCGCCAGGCGCTCGTCACGTTCCTGGACGGAGAGTCCGTACATTTCGGCAACGAAGTAAAGGAATTCCCGGCCCGTCAGTTTTTCGTAGAGGAAGGGTTGGTCGGGGACGTAGGCAATCTGTTGTTTGGCGGCGAGTCCGTTCACCCCGATCTCGTGCCCGCACACACTGACGAGACCTTGTTTGGCGCGCAGCAGCCCGACGATCATTTTGATGGTGGTTGTTTTGCCGGCGCCGTTGGGGCCAAGAAAGGCAAACACCTCACCGAAGCTCACGTTCAAGTTGAGGTTATCAACGGCGACCTTCGAACCGTAGTGCTTATGTAC
>JBMYUM010000393.1:0-4120 GCA_049605375.1 Phycisphaerae bacterium
CAATGATGGGGAGTTCGTAGAGGTAGCCGTTGCGGATTTCGAAGTGGCCTCCGCCGCGGCGTGATGCCTGATCATCGCTGTCGCCGCTCAGATAGAGATAGGCGTCTGCCCGGCCGTGCATGCCGTGATCGTTGTGGTCATCTTTGTGGATAATCTGGCCTGCGTCGAGTCCGTAGGCTGCGGCCGTCAGTTCGTATCGGCTCTTGCTTTGTTCCATGAAGAGGTCGATCTTGCCGTTTACAGGGCCGTTGTATGCCGTTGCATTGAGATCGTTGAGCGAGAATTGCCCGGTACCGTCAGCCAGTTTCGCGAGTACCCATGGTGTTTCGATGTTCTGGAAATCCCACTCGAACATGGAGGCGGAATCGAGTGAGAGTTGGCCGCTTAGTGCTGTTCCTTCTTTCCTGTCGCGCAGTGCTCCTTTAATGGTTGCGGTTCCGCGGATGTCGGATACTTCGGGTGAGCCTCTGAGTGCGAGTGACTGCGAGTCGATGCTTCCTTCGATAATCCACTCATTCTCACCGTCCGGTTGTCTGTTAAAGTCCAAGCGATCAATTTGAACATTGACCTGTCCGGTGGGTTTTCGGTCGTTCCACGCTCGCCGAGTCGCCGGTGGAAAGAAGTCTCGAATCGACTCATCGAGTTTCACATTGCGGGCAGCAATCTTCATTCGGCCTGCATCGGTATTCGCCGTGAGTGAAGCGGTTACGGGGGCTCCGTTGTAGGTTGCGCGCAAGTTGTCACACTGGATGTTTCCACTGCGGATTCGGAATCTCCCTTCGACGTCTTTAAAAGGGCGAGGGAACCTTTTGTGCTGGACGGTATTGCCGAAGAGTAGTACCTGCGCATCGATCTGCGGTTCATTCGGTTCGACGCCGGCTGGAGAACTGATTCTGGAGTTGAGTTGAATAGGGCCGCCGATCTGCCATTTTTGTAGAACTTCTTTCAGCGAGTCCGGCGCGGCGTTTACAAAGTCGTCGCTGAGATTGAGGTTCCATGACTCGAGCTCTGCATCGAATTGTGGTGGCGATTGATCCAGGTTCACCGCAGCTCGTGCTGTGATCTCAGCATCCTGGTGCGAGGCATTGAGGTCTCGAAACAGCAGGCGTCGTCCATCCAGCGTGAGTGTACCGGAGACGTTCTCAAGTTTGAGAGGGAAGGCTCTGGGCGTGACGGTCATGTCGTGAAAGTATGCGGTCGCCCGAACGGCGCTTCCATCAGTTTCCTGAGGGTAATCCCATGATGAGAATATGTCGACTCGACCATCGGGGTCGAATTGACTTATGCCCGTACGCCAATCCTGTGGCAGGTTCTGCAGCGTGTCGTTGTCGACGATCATGTTCTGGGCATCGACTTCAAGGCTGTAAGTCTTGCCGGTTTCGGGGAAATTGTAGGCGCCGTTAATAGTGACGAATTGGTTACGGTCGGTGCTTTGCACATCGATGACCTGGACGGACTTTTTGTCGAGCAATACCGTGCCGGTCAGTCCATCGAGCGGGATGGGCAGCGCTTCATGGCATGCGCTCAAATCACCGAAGTCTGCCTGGAGGAAGCTTTGCCACGGATGGGAATGACCTTCCATTCCATCTTCTCGCTCAAGGCTTCCATGGATGTCGACTGTTCCCGCAGCGCCTAGTGTGACCAGACCTTCCCTGAAATTCGCGGGAAGTGCTTCGAGCAGATCACTATCAATCTCCACATCCTTTCCGCTGATTTGAATTTGTGCGCCGGTCCAGGGTTTGGCCTTGTTGACGTAACCATCGACGTGAAGTTGCGCACCATTGTGTTCGCCCATGACATTGTTGAGGTAGATGCCGTCGGGGAGGAAGTCGACGGTGCCGTAGAGGTTATCGACTTGATAGGGAAAGACCTTGTTCTTGACTGAGGCTCCTTGTCCGATGAGTGACAGCCTCTCGAGTTTGACGGGTTGGTCGGAGCCACTTTGTTTTTCAATGATCATCTGCGCGTCGACGCGGCCGGATGGTTGATAGTTGCGATAGAAAATTTCGAGAGGCTTGAAATCCTGTACGAAGTCCTGCTCTTCGGGGTTTTGGATGTTGTTGCGTGGCAACGGGAAGTTCTTGATGTCGGCTTCCAGTCGGTAGCCGATTGATTCCAAGGTCATGTCGGTTGTGTTCTTGATGCCAGCACGGAAGTCGGCTTCGACGCGACACGTTGCCCCATGGAGTTTTCCCGTGAATTCGGCAGACATGGAATTCTCGCGGATGGTCGCAGACCCGTTGACCTGTTGGAACTGCAGGTAGCGTTCCGTTGGATCGAGCAACAGGTCTTCGTCATCAAATGGGACGGAGAGGCTTGCATTCTCCCATTGAATTTCCAGAAATGGAGAACGCGTGGGATCATCGGAGAACACAAGGTCATAGTTTGCAACTCTGACGTTCCCACCTATTCCCAATAGATCATGCCAGGGAGTATCGGCATCAATCTGGGTCGCGATGCCGAGTGTGACGGCTTCGAGTGAAAGCCACGGAAGGCCGTTACGGATATTCTTCAGTGAGCCGTCTTTGAGGTCCCAGCTTGCGCGGCCGTTGGCCTGTCGGTCGCGGACGCGGTTCCACGCAAGTTCATAACGAGTCGGGTCGTCGGCCGAGGGGATGCCGCGAACCGTCAGCATGAGTTCTTCGATGACTCTTGTTGATCGCTCCCGTTGTTCTTGAACGATGATTCTGAGATCGGTGAGTTCGATGGAAGGCGGGGGATCTTCGGACTGATACTGGTTGTCGGGGCTTCCTTCCCAAATCCCCCTCAGACTGTTGTCGGCGGTACCGTGTTGGTGGGTCATGCGAACAACAGCGTTGGCCGCTTTGATCGATCTGAGTCGAAGCTTGCCGGAGAAGAGTGGCCACAGGTCATGCTGGATCTGGAGTTCGGGCAGTTGGATGACGGGGCGCTTGGGATCACTTGTCGGTGACAGGTCCGGTTCAAAGATGGCGACATTGGTCAGGCGTATGCCGTTCTTCCAGGAGAATTCACATTCACCAATGGAGACTCTTCCGCTTGCTAGTTTTCGGAGTTCTGTGAGGGCGCGGGATCGGATTCGTTCGGGGGCTGTCAGTTGTCCCAAGAGCAGGAAGACGGCGAGCAACCCACCGGGTATGGCGACGAGCAGTGTCACGAGCAACTTTCGCCGCCAGCGGTGTCGTGATCTATTTGGCTTGTCCGTTGCATCCTGCATAGGACGACTATCCATCTTTCTTCCAGCGGTCGGATTGATTGTTCGGGCTCAGGGCACGAGAGATCGTCATTCCCGCCACCATCTCTAACATGGGGATCGCGGGAAGTCGATAGCGCACGCTTCCAACGAACAGCACATGGAGGAGACAGATACCGATCACAGGCATCCACGCCAAGGCGATCGTTGTCAGTGGCTTCACCGTTTTTGTTCTTGTCAGCAGGAACACAGATCCGAACAAGACCAGGGTGTAGAGTGGGATCATCCACGCCGCAGAAACAAAGCGTATCAACGGAGATTGATAGGTATCAACGTTTGGGATGGGATTCCATGTTCGGGCGAGTTTGACTGCCGCCAGTGCCGCGACCCGTCCTGGTTCGTTTCTGACATGTTCCCACGCGAGGCTACGGAAATGGTGATGCCACTCACTCTCAGTCATTTCGGCTGTGCTTTCATTTTGCTGCACGCCTTCCAGTCGACTGCTACCGTCAGCATCGGGGCGGACGCCATCGTAGAGTGAGATACCTCCTCTTGTCGTGAGCCATATCCACTCGCCCGTGACGCTTTGATTCCGTGCTGCCCAGGGCACAAAAGCGAGGATCCCCATAAGGGCGACGGCTGCGCTGCCGGCGAGTGATGCTCTTGAGAAGCCTCTTGCGCCGATGAGGGCCAAGACAACCAAGCCCGACAAGACGATGCCGGTTTCGCGCATGTAGGATGAACAGGCGATTGCTGCGCCCAGGATCATCCAGGCCTTGATGCCTGGTTCGGCGCTTTGTCTTGCCAGTCTGTGGGCGGTGGTCCAGACAAAGGTAAACAACAAGATGAACCATGTTTCGGTGAGCATCAGCGATGAGAAGAAGATCAGGAAGGGGTCGCAGGCGACGGCGATTCCGGCGATCCATGCCGCTTTCTTTCCGTATGCGT
>JBMYUM010000394.1:0-4075 GCA_049605375.1 Phycisphaerae bacterium
AATCTGGTCATCAGGGTAGACGGAAGGTGGGAATGCGCCGCGGATCGCGGCGCGAAAGCGTATCTAGTATTCCTTCACAGCGGTCACCAGCTCGGTGAAGGCTTTTTTCCCGTCATTGAAGAACATCAGGGTGTTGTCCAGGGCGAAGAGAGGATTCGGGATACCAGCGTAACCCGGGCTCAGGCTTCGCTTGATCACGACCACCGTACGGCACTTGTCGACATCGATGATCGGCATGCCGGCGATCGGCGACGTCGGATCCGTCTTGGCTACCGGATTCACCACATCGTTGGCACCGATGACCAGTGCGACATCCACCGTGTCGAGGGTCGGATTGATGTCATCCATCTCGATCAGCTTCTCGTAGGGGATGTCAGCGTCTGCCAGCAGCACGTTCATATGACCTGGCATACGCCCGGCCACCGGGTGGATCGCGAACTCGACGTTGGCGCCGCGTGCCTCAAGCAGGTTGGCCAGATCGCGCACCGCGTGCTGCGCCTGCGAGACCGCCATTCCATATCCCGGCACGATGACGACGCGCTGAGCACCGTCAAAGAGCATGGCCACTTCTTCCGCGGAGGTGGATTTGATCTTGCCTTCGTAGACGTCGTCAGCAGACGGGCCGTCGGACGATGGGCCCAAGGCAGCAAACATGACGTTCGCCAGGGATCGATTCATCGCTTTGCACATGATGCTGGTCAGAATCAAACCAGATGCACCAACCAGGGCACCCGCGATGATCAGCACGTTGTTGTTGATGACGAAACCTGTCGCACAGGCGGCGAGCCCTGAATAGGAGTTCAGCAGTGCGATCACCACCGGCATGTCGGCCCCGCCAATCGGAATCGTAATCAGCACGCCAAGTGCGGCGGCGACGACGATCAGAAGCCAGTACCAGACATTGGCAGCCGGGTTGGCGACAAGCGCGGCGCAGAGAATCAGGGCGAGGACAAAGGCACCGCCATTGATCAGGTGCCGGCCGGGCAACATGATCGAGCTACTGAGCCAGTACTTCTTATCGCCGATGACGATTTTGTATTCAGCGAGTTTGGCGAACGCCACGAGACTTCCGAACAGGGTGACGGCGCCGATCAGACCGGAGGCCGAGACCGCAACGCTGGCCTGCGTCCCCAAGGTACCGGCGATCATTTCGCCTTCCCCATTGTCACGGGACATCGTGGCCAGCACGAGTTCCGCACCGGCAACGACGATAGACGCACCACCGCCGAAACCGTTGAAAACGGCGACCATCTGGGGCATGCCTGTCATGGGCACGGTTTGGGCCATGTACAAACCGATACCGCTGCCGATGATCAACCCGAGAATAATCCAGGTCCAGCTGACGATACCACCCGAAAGAAGGGTGGCCAGCACAGCGATGAGCATGGCGATGGAACCGGTGAGGTTGCCTCGCGTAGCGGTACGCGGGTGCGTCAGTCCCTTCAGCCCGAAGACGAAGAGAATGGATGCCAGCAGGTAGGCAAGGTTCTGCAAGACCGCGGCGTCGACTGCTGCAATCACGGATTAATCCTTCTTCTTGAACATCGACAACATGCGATGAGAGACCACAAAGCCACCCACGACGTTGATCGTGGCAAGTACCACCGCGATGAAAGCGAGAATACTGGCGAAGGTGCTTTCGCCGCGACCTGCGGCCGCCAGCGCCCCCACCAGGGTGATGCCTGAAATCGCGTTCGACCCCGACATCAGCGGCGTATGCAACGTCGGCGGGACCTTGGTGATGATCTCAAAACCGACAAACACGGCGAGTGCGAAGATTGTCAGCAATCCTACGAAATCAGCTTCCATCGTATCACCTGCTCAATCGGGGCGAGGCCCCCTGCCGATGAACCGCGATCAAGACTAGTTGCCCAGCAACGACTTGATCCGCTCATGTACAACTTTTCCATCGTGCGCAACGAGCGTCTCACGATGAACTTCATTCTCCAGATCCAATGCCAGGGCACCGTCCTTGGAAATCTCTTTGAGGAACGTCGTCAGGTTTTTGCCGTACATCTGACTGGCGTGGAACGGCACCGTACCGGGAAGGTTCGTCGGTCCGTGAATCTGCACACCGTGTTCGGTCACCACCTGTTCGGCCTGCGTGTATTCGCAGTTTCCACCACGCTCGGCCGCGAGGTCGACAATGACCGACCCCGGCTTCATATGCTTGACCATTTCCTTGGTGACGAGCACGGGCGATGCCTTTCCAGGAATCGCGGCGGTGGTGATCACAACGTCGGACTCAGCACAGACTTCGTCCATGAGTTCACGCTGCTTCCTGATGAACTCGTCACCCATTTCTTTTGCGTAGCCGCCCTTGTCCTCGGCATCGCCGGCACCCAGGTCCATTTCGACGAACTTGGCACCGAGGCTTTCAATCTGTTCTTTCACGGCAGATCGAACGTCATAGGCTTTGACAACCGCGCCAAGTCGCTTGGCGGTTGCGATCGCCTGCAATCCGGCAACACCGGCACCGATGATGAAGACATGGGCAGGCGTAATCGTTCCTGCAGCCGTCATGAACATCGGAAACATGCGCGGGGCATGATCGGCGGCAAGCAGGACGGCCTTGTAGCCGGCAACGGTAGCCATCGAGGACAAGACATCCATGCTCTGGGCGCGGGTGATTCGCGGTATCAACTCCATCGAGAAGGCGGTGATTTTCTTGGCCGCGAGTTTCTCGATGGCCTGCGGATTGCCGAGTGGATCGAGCATGGCAGCCAGGACCTGCCCCGGCTTGAAGAGTTCGAGATCGGCGCGTCCGGCTTCCTCATTCGAACCGAGACCGCGCAGCTGGAAGATGGCGTCGGCCTTTTGAAAGACCTCGGCGCGATCATTGATGACGGTGGCGCCGGCTTTTCGATAATGTTCATCAACGAACCCGGCTTCGACGCCTGCACCAGCCTGAACGATCACTTCGTGACCATTTTTTTTCAGCAGAGACAGGTGGTCGGGAATCAATGCGACCCGGCGTTCACCGGGGCAGGTTTCTTGCGGGATGCCAATGATCATGATCGGAACGTCGCCCCCATGGTGTTTTTCCCAGAGCGGCGTTGACCGACGCCGCGATCGGGATCAAGACCGCGAGTAATAGCCAAGTGTTTTTGCGTGCACGTGTTTCTGGCCGGCTGTTTTCTTACGATCCAGCCCGCCGGTGCGTCGTTTGCTAATTATACGTCCGGGATTCAGCAGGCGTTCGCCCCACCAACTCCCGATCGCCTTCGCTCCGTTGAGCGGTATCGAGTCGCGCAACTTCGACAGACGAACGACTCCATCAGACGAATCTCGCACATCTCGTCGGCACGCGGGCAGGAAGCATACCCGCCCTACGATGGCAGGCCAATGCCCTCGAGCCGTTTTTGACGATAGCTTTGTATTCTATCCATGAGGTACCGTTGTCGGTCCATGCCGGGTCAACCGTGCGGGTTGTTTTCCACGGCCATAACCTTGTGTGCCAGACGGCGTTGCGCATCCACAAGGTCGCGGCAGATCAGATCGACACGCTTGTTAAGGTCTCGCCGCTCGCGGATGACCCTGCGTACCAGGTCGCGCATGTTGTGGTATCGTTGACTGTGCTGGCGATGAACCTGATGGCCTCGCAGGCATCGTTCGGTGGCATCAAGCAGATCGTCGACGGCGAATGGTCGCTCGAATATGTCTTTCACGCCAAGGCGGAGTGCCTCGATGACTTCGTCCGTCTGCAGCATTTCGCCCATGAGAATGACCGGACGATTTCGATAGGTCAGCAGTTCTTCGGCAAGTTCAAGCCCTGTGCTCTCGGGGAGCGACATTTCGGCAATGACCACATCGTGTGGTTCGAAGAGATCCGTTTCGACGCAGGATTCGGCGTCGGGTACGCAGGTAATCTGCGCGTCGAATCGCTCGCAGAGCCCTTCCACCAGTTTCTCCAGCGCCGTGGGATTCGGTTCGACAAGTAGAATTTTGGAATCAAGTTCCGCCATGAGCCATCAATTCCATGCAGGGGGAGTCAGCACGTGACGGATCAACGTTGAGTCGTCACGATAGTGCAGGGTGTTTTGTTCAGGGAAGAGGTGGGGATATTCCCGGCGTT
>JBMYUM010000395.1:0-4063 GCA_049605375.1 Phycisphaerae bacterium
AGAAAACCAATATCGGAGAAAACTCGAAATGCGCAGGAAGCAACGACGTACCTTTGCCTGTTGCCTGGCAGCAGCTGGGGCAGCATTCGCAAGCATTGGCGGTCAGCAGACGTTGGCCAACCAGGGGAAACCGCATAAACCGCACGCCGGTATGCTTCGCAATCCCGATGTAGGGCCCGACCAGATTGTCTTCCGGTACGCAAATGATATCTGGCGCGTAGACAAAAAGGGCGGAACAGCAGTTCGCGTCGCCGGACCCTCAGGAGTGGAAACCTTCCCACGATTCAGTCCGGATGGTAAGTCGATTGCCTTTGTCGGTAATTATGAAGGAAATACCGACATTTATGTGATCCCGACCGAGGGCGGTCAGGCAATCCGTATGACATACCACCCCGCAGGCGAAGCCTTGAGCGATTGGGGGCAGAACGGACAACTCGTGTACCATGCCGGCGGTGTTTCCGGTGTGCCACGGGCTCCGCGAGTCATGACCGTTGGTTTGGAATCCGGACCACCCAAGCCGCTCCCGGTTCCTTACGGTGCCAACGGAGCAATCAGTGCCGATGGTGAGTGGTTGGCCTACACGCCCCACGCCAGGGATAACCGAACGTGGAAACGCTACCGTGGGGGTATGGCTTCCGATATCTGGTTGTTCAACTTGAAGAACAACGAATCGCTGCAAATGACGGATTGGGAAGGAACCGACTCCATCCCCATGTGGCATGGCAAGACGGTCTACTACCTTTCCGACCAGGGTGAAGAGCATCGACTTAACATCTGGGCATACGATGTCGAAGCGAAGTCGCGCCGCCAGGTCACGAAGTTCGCTGACTATGACGTGAAATGGCCGTCGATTGGCCATGGCGGTGGGGCCGGAGAGATTGTATTCCAGCTGGGTGCAGACCTTCGTTTGCTCGATCTGGCAAGCGGCGAATCGCGCGTTGTCGAAGTAATGATTCCTGGTGATCGCGAAACCATTCGACCGCAAACAGTCAATGCCAATTCCAAGATCATGTCATCCGACATCTCGTCCACCGGAAAGCGCGCCGTATTTTCGGCACGTGGTGACATCTGGACGGTTCCAGCCAAGAAAGGCTCAACACGAAATCTCACCATGACACCCGGCGTTGCCGAACGTGATGCCTATTGGAGCCCCGACGGACGCTGGATTTCCTACTTCGGTGATGCGACCGGCGAATACGAACTCTATGTCATGCAGTCTGACGGAAAAGGTGAGACCAGGAAGCTCACGGACGACGGCAGCACGTTTCGACATCATCCCGTCTGGTCGCCGGATTCGAAGCACATCGCCTTTTCCGATAAGACCGGGAAAATGTTCCATCATGACATCGAGGCAGGCACGACAAAACTGATCGATACCGATCCCTGGGCAAGCCCGATGGTACCCCATTGGGCGCCGGATTCGCGCTGGCTCTGCTACGCGAAGGGGGCCGACAACCGAAACAGTTCTATCTGGATCTACAAAGTTGAATCGGGTGAGCGTCATCAGGTGACGTCCGACATGTTCAACGATACCGCACCGACGTTCGATCGCGAAGGTAAGTATCTCTTCTTCGCCAGTAGCCGTGACTTCAGTTCATTCCTGTCCGCCGATCTGGACACGACATTTGTCTACGCAGACACCGAAGTGCTTCTCGTCTGCCCACTTCGCGATGAAGTCGGGTCGCCGTGGGCACCCGAGAGTGATGAAGAATCCTGGGAAGACGATGAAGAAGACGGCGACGACGAGGGTGATGCCGACGACGAAGATGACGACAAAGCCGACGACAAGGATGGCGACGAAGCCGATGACGATGGAGACGATGAGGCTGACGATGACGGCGACGAGAAGAAAGAAGACATTGAGCCTATCGAAATCGAGTTGGATACGCTTGAACGACGCTGCATGAAGATTCCTGTCGAACGTGGCACTTTCTACGGATTGTCCGTCAATGATCAGGGGCATCTTCTTTACGTCCGCCAGCCGCGACGTGGTTCCATGGATAAGCCTGCCATCAAAATCTATGACCTCGAGGACGATGACAAGAAAGAGAAGACGGTGCTGGCGGATACCGGTGGTTACTCCATATCCGCTGACGGCAAGAAGCTCCTCTGCAACAAGGGTGGCAGCTTCTACATTATTGATGCAGCCGCTGATCAGAAACTTGATGACGCAAAACTGTCACTGGCCGGCATGAAAGCCGACGTCAACCCACGCGAAGAGTGGGCACAAGTCTTTTATGAATCATGGCGAATCCTTCGTGACTACTTCTATGATCCGACCATGCACGGCGTAGATTGGCCGGCCATGCGAAAGGCATACGAACCGCTGTTGAACGACTGTGTGTCGCGTGACGATGTGCGCTTTGTCATCGGCGAGATGATCTCCGAACTGAACGTTGGGCACGCCTATGTCCGCGGTGGTTACGACAGCGAGCCGACGAAGCGACGCAACGTTGGTATGCTGGGCGCGGACTACGAGTTGAACAACGGGGCCTTCCAGATTGTCAACATCGTCGAAGGTGCGGCATGGGACTACGATGCCAGAGGCCCGCTGAGCCAGCCCAACGTCGACGTAAACGAAGGCGACTACCTGCTGGAAGTGAATGGCAAGTCGCTTGACGTATCAAAATCACCGTATGCCGCATTCCTTGGCCTTGCAGGTGAGACGGTCACAATCACCGTGAGCACGAAACCCACCAAGGATGACGACGCACGCGAAGTTGTTGTGAAGCCGCTGTCGAACGAAGGACGCCTGCGTTTCCGTGAATGGGTGGAAAAGAACCGCGCCTACGTGGAACAATTCTCAGACGGCCAGGTCGGCTATGTCTACGTGCCCAATACCTCCACCCAAGGAAGGACCGAATTGTTCCGGCAGTTCATGGGACAACGACATAAGAAGGCGATGATCATCGATGAACGATGGAACGGTGGAGGATTTATTCCAAACCGCATCATCGAACTACTGAACCGACCAGTCCTGAACTACTGGGCCCTCCGTGATGGAAAAGATTGGACGTGGCCGCCGGATGCACACCAGGGTCCGAAGTGCATGCTGATCAACGGCATGGCCGGTTCGGGTGGTGACTGCTTCCCCTATTACTTCCGTCAGGCAGGTCTGGGACCATTGATCGGCATGCGTACATGGGGCGGCCTGGTCGGAATCCAAGGCTATCCGCGACTGATCGACGGTGGTGGTGTGACGGCACCTTCATTCGCGTTCTACGAAAATGACGGAACGTGGGGAGTCGAAGGCCACGGTGTCGATCCGGATGTCGAGATCATCGATGATCCGGCAAAAATGGTTGACGGTGGCGATCCTCAACTGGAAGCAGCCATCAAACTGATGATGACCGAAGTCCGTCGCCAGCCATTCATCCCCGCGAAACGTCCGGCCTATCCAGATCGTCGCGGCATGGGAATCCCCGAATCCGACTGGTAGCCTACGTAGACCCCGCATAGGCGGGTAAAGTAAATAACGAAACACCAGGGACCGTCACGTTGATCAAAGCCGATCGACGCTGGCGGTCTTTTTCTGTTTTGCTATTTGCTAGACACGTGGGACGTGCGAATCTAGACTTGCGCGCGGATGGTCTCCACAGGATGTGGAAGACCTTCTGTTCAAAATAAGTCCCGTCAGTTTGCAGGTCACTGGAGGAGGTCAACGGAATGATCCACGGACGTAGCTTCGCTTACCGATGCGCACCACGTCTCCTTTTGCTTTCAATAACGACGATCATTGGTTGCGCGGGTAGTGGTCAGGGCACCGCCGTCGGTAGACAGGGTCATGGTGCCCTGCTGGGGTCCCATGGGTGTGTTCATTGTGGTGTTCCAGGTGCCGTCTGCACTCATGATCGTCCTCCAGAGGTTTATTGTTATGTGCTGTAAATTTCAGCCTGGCTGAGTGTACACCACGCAGGTGTGGGAGCAATCGCCCGCTGTGATAGTCTTGGCCTATGCCCATAGGAGAGCTCAACGAAGGTCCACTGCATGCTGCGTTGAAGGCGATTTATTCCGCTAATGGCGGTGAACAGGAGGTGCCGGTAGAGACCTTCGTTGCCGATGC
>JBMYUM010000396.1:0-4044 GCA_049605375.1 Phycisphaerae bacterium
CATGCCCACGGCTGTGAACCACGTTGCCATGCCCCAGGGATCGGGTGCCATGCCCAAGACCGAATCGTGAAACGATGAGGCGCGGGCATGCTCGTGCCCCGGGGCTTGAACATCGCCATTCTCGAAACGGCTATTGGGAATCGCCAAGACGCTACGCTTGGATTGAAACTGCTCTAGTCAATCCGACGCGAATGCGCCCCAATGCATGTCTGCAAATCCTGGAAGCACGTCTGGAAGAGCACTTCTGGACACCCATACGGTCTAGCCTCAATCCAGGACACCCATATTCTGGGCATTGGGGGACATCAGGAGCTTGTCTTGGGGAACTGGGGACACCGGGAACTGGGGACACCCATATCTGCATCAGGTCCTGAGTCGTAGCGGAGGTCTTTGGGGGGACACCCATGTCCCGTTCACCATCGCGCCCGATGACGGTCGTTCATAGCCCTTGCCCGTCAAGAAATCGGGGTCCTGCGTCCGATATCTCATAGGAAGCGTTTCCACGATCGAACGCATTTGTGTGACATCCTTCGAAAGACGACCCTATGCCATTTGCCACGCCAACCCGAAGGCGAACCCGGGACATCCAGCCGACCGAAACCACCCAGCCCGTTCCATCCCCGACACAGGCGACGGATGGACAGAAACTGGCCGACGGTGGGTACGCCGTTCGGGCGTTCGGAGCACGTGATGCCGAATCGACCGCAGTTGTCGACTCCCTTCGAAACCTCGGCACACGCGACGGCGCCAATGGCACAAACGGAAACGCACCGACAAACGGACTGAGCAACGCCGTCGGTCACGAGCATGCGGCTCAGGAACTCCAACAAATCAAATCCTACGTGAAGGTACTGGAACAGCGACTGGCATCGCTCTACGGACAGGTTCGTCAGGCGCGGCAACTCTCCTCGATGGCGACAGTCGCACCGACCATCGCCCATGAGGTGAATAACCTTCTGACACCGATGATTGGATACGTCGACTCCGCCATGCGATCTGAAAACGCGGATCTGCAGAAGAAGGCGCTGGGAGTGGCGTGGCGAAACTCGCAGATGCTGGTCGCCATGGCCGATCGAATCCTGCAGATCGGTGCGGCGGATGCTTTCGAGGTCGAAGATGTCGTCGTACGCAATGTGGCAGAAGATGCAGTATCCAGCCTCTGCCGCGATCTCTCAAAAGATGGCATCACGTTCGCGAACGAAGTCGACGCCGACTGCGTCGTTCGCGCAGACCGCCTGTCGCTTCAACAGGTATTCTTCAACATCTTCCTCAATGCACGCGATGCCATGGCCAAGCAGCACGGCGGCCGACTCAAAGTCATCACCGAACCGGTAGGAGATATGGTCACGATTCGAATCGCCGACACCGGTCCTGGAATTCAGCCTGACGTCCTCGCACGAATTTTTGAGCCGTTGCACTCCTCCAAGACCGATGATCGGTCCGGACGCTGCCGAGGGCTGGGACTGCCGCTCTGCAAGAACCTGGTCGCCGAAATGCAAGGCACCATTGGTGCAGAAAGCGAACCGGGGCGCGGAACAACATTCATGATCAAGTTGCCGCTGATCAGAACGGCGTCAGCTGCCACCAAGATGGAAGCGGCAACGGTGTCGACCGGCACCGGTCCGTTTGATACGAAGCTGCCCGAAACAACACCATCCGACACGAAGCGAACTGATTCTGTCCAGTAACTCGCTTCCTGCCAGCAGGCACGCACGCCCACGTCCGGGTTCGTTCGAGGTCCGCGTTCGCTGGCGTCTTCGCACACCGCCTCTACAATACTCCCAGATCAGCCTCGCCCGCTGCAGCAAACCGGATGACCCGGTTGCGGGCGACTCGCAATAGAGAGCTTCCCAAAATGATGACATTAATGATGACTCAGCTAATGAACCATGTGATGACGCTGATGAGTGGGACGCTGATTGGTCTCATGGCCTTCAATCTGCAAGCGAATGTTGAAGCTGAACCGATCGGCACAGCGCAGGAACAGCAAGCTGAAGCCGATACGAACGAAGTTGCGAACGAAGAAGATACAGAACGCCCAGGTATCCTGAAGCTCATACCGATGGGTGACGCCCAAGGCGAAGGCCAACCCGACTCGATCACGTCTTCCATTGACGAACTTGCCGCACAAGCTGAACGCGCGGAAGACAAGATGGCCTCCATCGAACATCGTGTGGAGGCGATCAATCTGATCCTCTCGAAAGGACTGGAGCCGGCATGCACCCGATGGCTCCTGCACGTACCGCTGCCATCGACGGGGGCTGCTGACGCGAACGCTGAAGGCTGGATGCGTCACGTCATGACGCAGGACGAAAAGGCCCTGCTGACACGTGTTTCCGAGCTAACCGACGCGGCCAACAGCGACCTTGAGTCCTTGGAAGGTGTCGACGCGGAGGCCATCGGTCCCGTCCGTCAGCAACTTCGTGACATGACAAAATTCGCCAACGCTTTTCAGGCACTCCTGAACCCCGGTGATGATGCCATTGCGGCACGTCGTCGTGCGGCTTCCGGGCTTTCCGTCCTTCTCGAACAGGATGACGAAGCAACGGCGTTAGCTGCAGCGCTCTGGTACGCGGCCCTGCGCGGCTTCGAGGACGATCGCGAGCCGGCACGTTCGGTACTGCGTGAGCCACTGGAACGTGTGAAGGGCAAGATGTCACCACTGGATTTCTTCGGACGTCTTCATCGCTGTCGATTGAGTGTGAACGTTAAACGTCCTGCGGCTGTCCTCGCACTTCTCATGCAAATGGAGGAGTACTGCGACGACTGGTTCCCAGACCTGCCGACACGCGACGCAGCACGCCAGACGCTCGCACGTTTGCGACTGAGTATCATGCAAGCATGGCACACGTCGATTCCCACGAGCCGGACGAAGGAACGAGAATTCTGCCAGACAAGAATCAACGAACTCCAGCAGCAGCTTCGTGATGCCATGATGTTTCGGCTTACGTTGACGGTTCCTTTCTATGTCGAAACGATCGATGAGTAGCACTCTTTAATCCATACCTGAAGCTGCCACGTTTTCCTTTTTTCGATTTCCCTGCGCACCCGGCGCTCGCTTTTGCGGCTGTATAGTTGAGCAGGGTGAACGCCTGAAGGCAGGCGTAAACAAGCCCAGCCTGATTCCGTCGAAGGAAAGGGCGGTGTGCACTGAGCCGGTCACGGTTTGGTGCATGGCTCCACGATGCGGCCAGAGGCGTTTCAACTAACACACGACTGGCCCGCTTCCAAAAACAACATCCTGAATTGATCTGGATCGTCGTTTTTTGTTGATGGTACGGGTGCGCGCCGCGCCCCGCGTAAGTCATCGATCATTCAATTTATTTTGTGCCACACAAGTGGCACTGACGCATTATCTGTTCTTGTTGGCTCTGTCGCGACAGCCTGCAGTGTGGTTGATGCGTGCCGGAATTTCTCCCGGTGCGTTGTTGGGGAACCGGTACGCGCAGATTTTCGTGAGGAGTCTCGCATGTTTCAGACAATCGTGATCGTCTCGTTCTTTGGAGTGCTTGCCGGTTCGGATGCCGAACTGAAAATCGAGTCATCGGAGCAGAGTCAGTTCGTCACCGAGGCGACGACCAGCTCTGCCGATCCGGGAACTGAGCAAACGGAGCCCGTGAGTTGGTCCGAAGCTACCGTCGATGAGGGAGCTGATTTCATGACCTCCTTCTGTTGCCAGCCGCCCGGTTCGGCTTGTTTTGAATGGAAGTGGCCTTGTGCAGATCAGAGCCATCAGGTCGCCTGTCCCTGTCCGGGTTCGTAAGGTGCACAGCCTGGCTTCGCCGTGAAGTGATGAGTGAAGAGCGTTTTGGCGTTGAGCCTTTTCGGAGGCCCAACGCCGGCTCTATGTATAGGGGACTGACGGTACAGCCTTACCGGGTCAGATTCGAACACGACCACTATACTCATGAGGACAAAAAGATTTCCAAGGAGAATGGTATGGCTGTCTCAAACACAGAAACAATCGAAATGTTAACAGTTTCATACAGCATGGAGCTGGAGACGGTAATGAACTATCTGGCGAACAGCATCAACCTCGATGGT